>JBAZFE010000048.1:0-9873 GCA_041653555.1 Candidatus Omnitrophota bacterium | reverse complement strand
ACCGTCAGGCTTATCCCGTCTACCGCGACGGAACCTTTCGCTACTATGCCGTCCAGAATATCCTTGCCTGCCTTGATCTCCACCGCTATCTGGCCATTGTCTTCGCTGATAGAGCCTATCTGCCCCGTACCGTCGACATGGCCCGTCACGAAATGTCCGCTTACCTTTGAGCCTGCGATAAGCGCGCCTTCTATATTTACCCTGTCGCCGGGCTTGCGCAGGCCGAGAGTTGTCCTTCCGATCGTCTCCTTAACGGCCTCGGCAGAGAACAGTCTGCCGTTTACGCGGACCACCGTAAGGCATGCGCCGTCTACGGAGACCGAATCCCCCGTCTTAAGGCCCCGCGAAGCCTTTTCCGCCCTGATAGTTATCAGCGACGGCTCCCTTGACCTTTCGAACTTTTCAATCGTCCCCAGTTCCTCGATTATCCCGGTAAACATCCTATCTCCTCACGTATCCCTCTATAAGCAAGTCACCGCACATGTCATGCAGGACGATATCCCTGATCTCCGCCGAATCCTTAATTCTCGCTACGCCGTCACCTTCGACGGATGTCTTGGCGTCCCTGCCTCCGGCGATCTTAGGGGCGATGAACAGGTATACCTTATCGACCAGGCGTTCCCGGAACGCGGAAGCTATCACTTCTCCGCCGCCTTCTATAAGGACGTTCATAACGCCTCTTGCCGCAAGCTCCCCCAGGAGTTTTTTAAGGTTGACCCTGCCGGTCTTCCTGTCCGGCGCAATGACGAGCACCTCGCCGCCCTTACTGTGCAGGACCTTTGACCCTTTCGGGATGCCTTTCCTTCCCGCCAGTATCACCCTGAGCGGTTGTTTTGCCCTGGCGCCTTTTATCCTGGATGTGAGCAGCGGATCATCTTTTATGACCGTATTCGCCCCCACGATGATCGCGTCGGACTCGCTCCTTAGCTTATGGACGAACCGTCTCGACTCCTCGTTCGATATCCATTTAGAATCCCCGGTCCTTGTCGCGATCTTGCCGTCGAGCGTCTGGGCGGCCTTTACCGCCACAAAAGGCATCTTCTCTTCCATATATTTTATGAACGGGCGGTTCAATTTGCGCGCCTCTTCCTCCATTAAACCGGATTCCGCCTTTATGCCGTATCTCCTTAGGATGCCGATGCCTTTGCCGTTGTTAAGGGGATTCGGGTCTTTCATTGCCGCGACCACGCGTTTGATGCCGCACTTCCTGATCATATCCACACAGGGCGGCGTCCTGCCGTAGTGCACGCAGGGTTCGAGCGAAACATATAAGGTCGCGCCCCTCGCCTTTTTGCCCGCCTTGCGAAGCGCGTATACCTCGGCGTGCGGGCCTCCCGCGAACTTATGATATCCTTTCCCGATTATGCTGCCGCCCTTTACGACCACCGCTCCCACGCAGGGGTTCGGGCTCGTCCTGCCCTTTGCGATGGCGGCAAGCCCTATCGCGAGCTTTATGTATTTCTTGTCCTCATTGCGCATTTCTTCAGTCCTTCGACAAAACTATAAGGGACCATGACGGTCCCCATCAGCATCCGGCCCTTGTTCATGCCATGGCAATCCGATCCCCCGGTCACGAGGAGCCCGTTCTCGGCTGCGATATCCGCGTACTTGCGGGCCACGGCCTTCGATTGTTCCGAATGGAACGCCTCGAGGCCGTCCAGCCCGTATTTTATGAACTTTGGTATAAGGTCCTCGCCGCCCATCAGCTGAGGATGCGCGTAAACCACGACCGCTCCGACCCTTTTTAATTCGGCTATCGCGTCCTTTGCGGTTATCTCGTAGTGCGCCACGCAGCAGGGGCCTTTATCCCCTATGTACCTGCTGAAGGCCTCTTTTATTGACGATACATAGCCTTCCTTTTCCAGCACGGCGGCGACATGCATCCTCCCGACCGAGCCGGGCCCGCTCAGCTCGAATATCATCTCCGGGTCCAGGCAGATATCGTATTTCTCCAGCTTTTTCACCATCTCGTAGACCCTGTCAACCCTGTCCTGCCTGATGACCTTCAACCTTTTCAGGAACCGCTTATCATCCATATCGGGGAAATAGCCGAGGATATGGATCTCGCGGCCCTTCTCCTGGGCGGTCATCTCTACGCCGGGTATTATCTCGAGCCCCGCCTTCCTTGCCGCCTTCCTTGCGGGTTCGACGCCGTCCACGCAATCGTGGTCCGTTATCGCTATGCAGGAAAGCCCGACCTTCCCGGCGTTCTCGACCGCTTCAGCCGGCGTAAAGGTCCCGTCCGACAGCCGCGTGTGCACGTGGAGGTCAGCTAGCTTTTCCACTCTTGGTCTCTTCCTTGCTGATCTTGTCGAGTATGCCGTTCACGAATTTTCCCGATTCCATGTCGCCGAATTTCTTTGCCAAGTCAACCGCCTCATTGATGGAGACCTTCTGGGGTATATCGTCGCAAAATAACAGTTCGTAGGTCGCCAGCCTCAGGACATTCCTGTCGATCACGGCCATACGGCTGAGCTTCCAATTGCTCGCGTATCCCGTGATCGTATCGTCGATCTTCTTGATGTTCTTCAGCGTCCCCAGGACAAGGGATGATGCGAAATCCGAGACCTCGGACCCCGCCTCATTGTCCCTCCAGTAATCCAGGAACAGCTTTTCAGGCGGCTCTTTCCTGAGGTCCGCCTGGTACAGTATCTGCAGCGCGCATTCGCGCGCCTGGGTGCGTTTTCTCATCTTAGATGTTCTCTAACAGGTTGGCCATCTCGATGGCGGATACCGCCGCATCGCGTCCTTTATTCCCGTCCTTTGTCCCTGCGCGCTCAATGGCCTGCTCGAGGTTCTCCGCGGTTATCACGCCGAATATCACCGGTATCCCGGTATCCATCGATACCTTCGCGACGCCTTTGGCGGCCTCGCTCGATACATACTCGAAATGCGGCGTCGAGCCCTTGATGACCGCGCCGAGGCATAATACCGCGTCATACTTCTTCGACCTTGCGACCTTGTTAGCGACGACGGGGATCTCGAACGCCCCGGGGACCCAGATAGCTTCTATCTCGCTCTCCTTCGCGCCGTGCCTCAACAGCGTATCTATCGCGCCTTCCAGCAGGCGTTTCGAGATAAAATCATTGAACCTCGACACCACTATCGCGAACTTCTTGCCCTTCGCGATCAATTGCCCTTCAATAGTCCTGACCATTTCACCCTCCTGTTTTAGCCGCCAAAGGCGGATCTCCTCAATTCAGCTTCTTCAGCACGTGTCCCATCTTTTCCCTTTTTGTCCTCAGGTACTTTACGTTCCTCGGGTTTGAGGGCATCTCTATCGGCACCCTCTCCACGACCTTCAGGCCGTAACCCTCCAGCCCGACTATCTTCTGGGGGTTGTTCGTGAGCAGCCTGATCTTCTTCAGCCCCAGGCCTGCCAGTATCTGCGCGCCGGTACCGTAATCCCGCAGGTCCGCATCAAAACCCAGCGCCTTATTCGCTTCCACGGTATCGAGCCCCTTGTCCTGCAGCGCATACGCCTTTATCTTGTTCTCGAGGCCTATGCCGCGCCCTTCCTGCCTCATGTATAGGAGCACTCCGTTGCCTTCTTTCCCTATCATCGACAGCGCTTGTTTGAGCTGTCCGCCGCAATCGCACCTTAAGGAACCGAAGACATCCCCGGTGAGGCATTCCGAATGCACCCTGACAAGGGTTGATCTTTCGGATAATTTGCCCATTACCAATGCGACGTGCACCTTCTTGTCGATCAGCGACTCATACAGCATGAGCCTGAATTCCCCGTACTCCGACGGAAGCGTAGTCTCCTCGACCAGGCGGACCAGTTTCTCGGATGCCATCCTGTACTTTATAAGGTCTGCGATGGTGCATATCTTCAGCTTGTGCTTCTTCGCGAACTCCTTGAGCTGCGGCGTCCTGGCCATCGTCCCGTCATCGTTCATTATCTCGCAGATGATGCCGGCCGGCTTCAGTTTGGCGAGCTTGGCGAGGTCTACCGCCGCCTCTGTATGGCCGGTCCTGACCAGCACCCCGCCTTCCTTGGCCCTGAGCGGGAATACATGCCCGGGCCTGCTGAAATCCTCGGGCCTCGACCTTGCGCTGACCATCCCCTTTATGGTCTTGGACCTGTCGTGAGCCGATATGCCCGTCGTCACGCCTTCCTTAAGGTCGATAGACATGGTCCAGCCGGTGTTGAAGTTCCCGCCGCCGGACTCGGAGAGCACCTCGACGCCGAGTTCGCGCAACCGATCCTCTTCCATCGGCACGCATATGAGCCCGCGGCCGTATTTTGCCATGAAATTGATGGCATCCGGCGTGACGAACTCCGCGGCCATCAGGAGGTCTCCTTCATTCTCGCGGCCTTCGTCATCGATGACTATCACCATCTTTCCTTTTTTAATTTCTTCCAGCGCTTCCTTAATAGTATTGAACATCTCTCTCCTTAAATAAAAAACCCCGAAGCATATCTTCGGGGTACAATAGCAAACAGGCATAAAACGGACGTATTCCGTCCTGTCTTCTCCCATCTAGACTTTTACTATTGGCTCCTGAACTTCCCAGGATCTGCCCCCGGCTGATTTGCTTCGTTCTCTGGAACAGAAGCAAATCAATGCGCCTAAGGCTCGCAGGCTCTAACTGCCAGTGGGGAATTTCACCCCTCCCGAAGAACTAATAAAGTCTATACCAAACGAGCGGGCTTGTCAAGCCGTATTGACAAAGAGTATTTAATGGGGTATCATTACCCCACCATGGAAAAAAGAACATTGCAGGAGATGCTGGACAGGATCCGCGCCGAGTTGACCATCTTTTACGAGATCGGCAACGCGATGCGCACCACGCTCAATCTTGACGAGATCCTATTCATCATTCTTACCGGCGTAACGTCGCACGAGGGGCTCGGTTTCAACAGGGCCATGCTCTTCCTCGTCAACGACGATGACGGCACTATCGAAGGCAAGATGGGCATAGGGCCGCACTCCGTTGAAGAGGCCGGGCGCATCTGGAGCAGGATCGCCTCCGAACAGATGAACCTGGAAGACCTTATATCCGCCTACAGCTTCTACAATAAGGGCGGTTCCGACCTGGATAAGATCGTGCGCAATATCAAGGTCCCGCTGCGCGAGGATTCCGGCGTGCTGGCCATGACGGTCCTTGAAGGCATGAGCTTTGAGATAACGAATGAGAGCACGAGGCAGAATATCGCGCACGACACCGTATTGCAGTCCCTGAAGACTGAATATTTCGTGACGGTGCCCCTCAGGGCTAAGGAGAAGATGATCGGCGTCATACTCGCGGATAATATATTCACGAAGAAGCCGATAACAAAGGACGACATCAGGACGCTCACAATGTTCGCCAACCATGCCGGGCTTGCCATTGAGAACTCTCGCCTTTACGAGCAGACCGTCCATCAGGCCAACACCGACATGCTTACGCGGCTATGGAACCACGGTTATTTCCAGTATTCGCTTACCGAGGAGCTCAAGAAGGCATACGAAAGAAAGAAATCCCTTTCGATGGTCATGTTCGATATAGATAATTTCAAGAATTATAACGACACCCTCGGGCACCAGATGGGAGACCAGCTGCTGCGGGACGTCGCAAGGATACTTAAGGCCACGTGCGAAGGCAAGGGCTCGGTAGCGCGTTACGGCGGCGAGGAATTTGCCGTCATATTGCCGGATATGCCCAAGGATTCCGCTTACCAGATCGCCGAGGTGTTAAGGCAGGCTATAGAAGGGTTCCAGTTCAACGGCCAGGATGTCCAGCCCAATAAAAATCTTACCATCAGCGCAGGCCTCGCTACCTACCCGGAAGACGCGCTCGACAAGGAAAAACTGATCTACTTGGCCGACATGGCGCTCTACGAAGCGAAGCGTACAGGCAAGAACAAGGTCTGCGTCTACAGGTCCAAATAACTCCATCCTTTTTCAGGGCCGCACGGTCAGGCTGTCTTCGCCTCGAGATCCTGCGAGAATTTGACCGAAACGATCTTCGACACGCCCGACTCTTCCATCGTTATACCGTACATCACGTCCGCGACCGAGATCGTCTTCTTGTTATGCGTTATCATGATGAACTGCGATGTCTTTACGAAATCCCTAAGCACCCTGCAGAACCTGTCGATATTAGCCTCGTCCAAAGCCGCATCCATCTCATCCATAACGCAGAACGGGCTCGGTTTTACCTTGAATATCGAGAATAACAGCGCGATGGCCGTCATCGACCTTTCGCCTCCGGACAGCAGCGATATCGTTTGAGGTTTCTTTCCCGGCGGCCTGGCTATTATCTCGATACCGCTCTCAAGTATATCTTCCTGGTCTATCAGCAGCAGTTCGGCGTCACCGCCTCCGAACAGCAGCCTGAACATATCCCTGAACTCCGCCTGTATCTTTTGGAACGTCTCCAGGAACATCTCGCGCGTCGTCCTATTAAGCTTATTTATCGCCTTATGAAGGTCATCCTTCGCCGCGACAAGGTCCTGCTGCTGGGTCGTCAGGAACGTGAACCTCTCCTGCAGTTCCTGGTGCTCCTCGATCGCGACGAGGTTTACGGGGCCCATCCCTTCAAGTTTTGCGCGGAGCGCCTCCATCTTCTCGTTCGTCTCGTCCCAGTTCATCTCTTCGGGGACTACGACCTGCTCCAGGTCGGCCTCGACCTTATACACCTGCTGCAGCCTGTCCTTGATGCTCGATTTCTTAAAACCGAACTCCGTCGTCTTGACCTCAAGCACATGCATACGCCCGCTCAGGTCGTTTATCGACTTCTGGGCTTCCCTTACCTCCGCCTCCACCTGGGCTATCGCGTCGCTTGCCGCCTTACGTTCGTCAACGATCTTCTGCGAATCCGATTCCGCGGATGTCCTGCTGCTTACAAGCTCCTCATTCCTCTTTAAGAGCTCTTCCGACTCCACGAGAAGCTCGGATATCCTGCCCCTCGAATCCTCCATCTCCCTCTCTTTAGCGAAGAATCCCGACCGCTCATCCTCGAGGGAGCGGGCCATCATGCCAAGCGCGTTGATGACCGATGTCTCTTTATCCTTAAGCATGTCGAGCTCTGTCTTAAGCTGGGTGATAAGCACTATCGTGTCTTCGCGCTCTTTGAGCTTCGACGTTATCATCTCCTGGTTGCTCTTAATGGTATCCTGGACCTTAGAGTCCTCGTCGTTCAATACCGCGAGCTCCTTCTTCATCTCCTCTTCCTTCACCGCATACGTATCTATCTCCGACTTCACCTCTCCGAGTTCAAGGTTCAGCAGCGACTCCTCGTCACCGAGCTTGCTGATCGCCTCCTCGAGGCTGGACTTTTCGCTTATCTTGTTCGCGTTATCTATCTGTATCTTGTGTATCTGCTCCGCGGTCGACTTTGCCTCCGCCTCGAGCATATCCCTCGACTGCTTCTTATCGCTGAGGTCCCTCGCGGCGGATTCGGTCTTAGCCTTAAGGTTCTCTATGCTTATCCTGAGTTCCTTTATCTTCGCGTCCCTTCCGATAAGGCTGAATCCTTCAGCCTTCGGTACCTTTCCGCCGGCCGAATACCCCTTCTCGACCACCTCGCCGTTCCTGGTTATGAATCTCATGCCCTCCTGGCGTTCCGCGGCATTGGCGAAGGCGGCATCCAGGTCTTCCGCAAGGCAGGTATTCCTGAGCATATATTCAAAGGCGGGCTTTACCGCTTCGCTTACTTTAATATAATTGATGATATCGCTGGCGTTCTCCGGCCTCCTCAGTCCTTCCAGGGGGATGAAGGTCGCCCTTCCTAAAGAACCCTCGTCCAGGAACTTGATCAGCCTCTTGGCAGTTTCCTTGTCTTTTACGATGACCGCCTGGACCATATCCCCGAGTGCCGCTTCCACAACGCCATCATAGCCCTGGAAAGGCTCTATGAGGTCCGCGACCACGCCGACCACGCCTTCAGACACGCCTGAGCCCCGCTCTATCTCCTTAAGGACGGTCTTCACGCCCAGTGAGAAACCTTCATATTTCGCTTTCAGGTCCTCGAGGAAGGTCAGGCGGGATTGCGCCGTAGTAAGCTCCGAACTCAGGCTCTGCTGGTCCACCTCGAGCTTTACTATGTCTTCATCGAGGCTGCTGAGGTTCCCCTCGGCCTGCGCCTTCTTCCAATTCAACTCTTCTATATCCTTGCCTATCTTCTCAACAAATACGACGAGATCCCCCAATTTCTGGTTGAAGGATGTCCTCTCTTCCTCGACCTTCCTCTTCTCGACTTCTATCCTTCTCTGCCGCGCGCTGAGATGCTGTGTATGGGCGACCATTTTTGTAAGCTCGTTATGCACCCTGGTCTGCCCCTGGGCTATGTCGACTATGTATAATTTCGCCTTCTCGATATTCTGCTGGCAGGTCTTTACCGTCTCGGCGACGGAATCGAGGTTTGCGGTCTTCTGCTCGATCTGCGACCTCATGCTCTCTTCATTGGCCTTGAACTGCCCTGATTCCAGGTTCAGCCTCGCCACTTCAGCCTCGAGGTTCGACAAACGGTCCCTGCTCGACGCGAGGTCCTTCTCAAGACCCGATACCCTTGAATTAAGCTCGCCCGACCTTTCGGAATTATAAGATATCTTGTCCTTGTTCCTTTCGATCTGCCCTTCGATATTCACCACGCCGGCCTTCGCTTCCGAGAGCCTGTGGTCGACCTTATCCAGGTCTGCCCTCAGGGAGACCAGCTTCGCGTCAATGCCTGCTATCGTCGCGTTGATCTCGTCTTCCTTGGCTTTCAGGGAATCCCTGTCAGAGTATATGCTGCCCTCTTCCGACTTGATCTTCTTGAACTCGTTCGCCGCGGAGACTACCTCCATCTCCTTGAGCTTCTCGAAATCTTCTTTATATTTCCTTGCCTTGTTAGCCTGGCGCTCGATGGAGTTTATCTGGCGCCTTACTTCCGTTATTACGTCGCTAACCCTGAGGAGGTTCGCCTCTGTCTGTTCCAGCTTCCTTAAGGCCTCTTTCTTCTTGGCCTTGTACCTGGTGATGCCCGCGGCCTCCTCGAATACATAGCGCCTCTCTTCGGGGCGCGAGTCCAATAATTCGGCGATCCTGCCCTGTTCCATAAGGGAATAGGTCGATGTGCCGATGCCGGTGCCCATAAACAGTTCGTTGATATCTTTTAGCCTTACAGGAGATTTGTTGATGAAATATTCGCTCTCGCCCGAACGGAATACCCTTCTCGTGATAGTGACCTCATCGAATTCCGTGGGGAGTATCTTCGGCTGGTTTACTATAGTGAGGGATACTTCTGCGAACCCGAGAGCCTCTTTCCCGTCGGTGCCGCTGAAGATGACGTCTTCCATCTTGTTCCCGCGGACTTCCCTGGCTGAGGTCTCTCCGAGCACCCATTTAATGGAGTCGGATATGTTTGATTTGCCGCAGCCGTTCGGGCCTACGATCGCAGTTACACCGGGTTCGAAATTCAACTCAGTCTTGTTGGCGAATGATTTGAATCCGAACAGTTCCAGGCTCTTGAAATGCAAATTGGCACCCTCCTTTAAAAACAAGACCACCAAAATGGTGTCTCAGTCGGGGATGCCAAGACAATTTTGTTATCTACCTGCCCTGATTGTTATTTAAAAAGTACCATATGCCGCTGAATTTGTCAATAGTTTTTTGGATTTTCTACCATCGAAGCTCGTAGCTCAAAACCGACAGCACCGCGATCGCCGCCGTCTCTGACCGGAGCACTTCCCTGCCCAAAATGACCGGGGTCACCCCGGAACTCACCGCGAAGGCCACCTCTTCAGGAGTGAAATCACCCTCCGGGCCTATGAATACCGCGGCGGAAATAACATCCCGCCCCTTTAAAACATCCTTCAAGCCCTTATTGCCGCTGTAAAGGCACGGCATGACCGAGAGCCCGCAGCGGCCGGCATCTACCAATGATCTTTTCAGGTCAGTGACC
>JBAZFE010000047.1:0-9987 GCA_041653555.1 Candidatus Omnitrophota bacterium | reverse complement strand
GAGCACATTGCGCGGGTTCATGAAATGGTCCTTCACCTTATCGGAATAGACCCACTCAGGCTTTTTTTCCATGGGCACCTCTTCCGACGGTAGACATGTTCCTTGTCTTGTCTATGACGAACGCGAGCTTCTCGACGGTATAGTCCATCTCCTCTTCCGTATTGTCGCGGCCAATGCTTATCCTTATCGAGCCGTGCGCCCGCTCCTCCGAAACACCGGTAGCTATCAGGACGTGCGACGGGTCGAGCGATCCGGAAGCGCATGCAGAGCCGGTGGAAACCGCGACGCCCTCGAGGTCGAGATACAACAGTATCGCTTCGCCTTCGGCGGCATCGAACGATACGTTCAGTGTGCCGGGCAGAGAGTCCGACGGATGGCCGTTGAATTCGATATCCTTTATGTTCTTTTCTATTCCTGCCTTCAGCCGCGATTTGAGCGAGAGCAGTTTCTCGCTTTCGCCGTCCATCTCCTTCACGCGCATCTCGACGGCCTTCCCGAAACCGACGATGCCCACGGTATTCTCCGTCCCGGCGCGCCGGCCCCTCTCCTGGTGGCCGCCGCGTATGAACGGGCAGAACGGCACGCCCGGCGACACATAAAGCGCGCCGACGCCCTTCGGCCCGTATATCTTATGCGCGGAGAGCGAGAGGTAATCAACGCCGAGGCTTTTCACATCTACGGGTATCTTGCCGACCGCCTGTATCGCGTCCGTGTGGAACATCGCCCCGTGCTTATGCGCGATGCCGCCTATCTTCTTTATATCCTGTATCGTGCCTATCTCGTTGTTCGCCATCATGACCGAGACGAGGGCCGTATTTTCGGATATGAGCCCTTCGTATTTCGCTATATCTATCTTGCCGTATTTATCTACGGGCAGGTAGACCACCTCCATACCCCTCTCGCCGAGACAGCCCGCGGCTTCGAGTATACACGGGTGCTCTATCTGCGAGGTTATGACCTGGCGCCTTTTAGTATGGGGGGCTTCGCAGCGCTTCGCCGTGCATGACAGGAGGTTAAAAACGGTATTGTTCGCCTCGGAGCCGCTTCCGACGAATACGATATCCTCCGGCCTTCCGCCTATGAACGACGAGATCTTCTCCCTCGCGTCGTCTATGAGCCGGTGCGCCTGCCTGCCGAAGCTGTGCATGCTCGACGGGTTGCCGAACACTTCCATCGCTTCGGTCATGGCGCTTTTCACTTCCGGATGCAATGGCGTTGTCGCGTTATGATCCAGATATACCTTGCGTTTCAAATTGCTATCTCCTTAGGAGCTCTTTCAGTCCTGGAATAGCCAGGTAGAAAGATACCTTTCTCCCGTATCGGGAAGTATGACTACTATGGTCTTGCCCGCGGACTCGGGACGCTTCGCCACTTCGATCGCGGCCCACACCGCCGCGCCGCACGAGATGCCAGCGAGGATGCCCTCTTCTTTTGCAAGGCGCCGCGATACGGCGCCGGCGTCTTCCGAAGCGACCTGTATTATCTCATCAATTATGCTGCTGTTCAATATCTGGGGCACGAATCCGGCTCCGATGCCCTGTATTTTGTGCGGGCCGGGTTTCCCTCCCGATAACACCGAGCTGTCCTTAGGCTCGACCGCTATGACCTTTACTTTAGGGTTGCGCTTCTTCAACACTTCCCCGACACCGGTCAACGTGCCGCCCGTCCCGACGCCCGCTATAAAGACATCCACTTTCCCGCCGGTGTCTTTCCAGATCTCCTCGGCGGTCGTCTTCCTGTGTATCTCAGGGTTCGCGGGATTGCTGAACTGCTGGGGCATAAAGCTGTCCGGCGTCGCCTTCACTAGCTCCTCGGCTTTTTCTATCGCGCCCTTCATGCCTTTCGGCCCCTCGGTCAGGACGAGTTCCGCTCCGAATATCTTAAGGAGCTGCCTCCTCTCGACGCTCATCGTCTCAGGCATCGTCAGTATAAGCCGGTAACCCTTCGCCGCCGCGACGAACGCGAGCGCGACGCCCGTGTTGCCGCTCGTAGGCTCGATTATGACCGTGCCCTTCTTTATCTTGCCGGCCTTCTCCGCAGCCTCTATCATCGCGAGGCCTATCCTGTCCTTTATGCTGGAAAGCGGGTTGAACGACTCGACTTTTGCCAATACGGTCGCGTTCAGCCCCTTGGCCAGGCGGTTTATCCTGACCAGCGGCGTGTTGCCTATGGTCTTGGTTATATCGTCAAACACCCTGGCGGCCATCTTATGATCTCCTTATATTGGTCATGACTTTTCCAGCGCCTGTTTTATATCGTCAATTATATCATCAATGTGCTCGATGCCGATAGATAATCTTAGGGCTTTTATAATTCCTCGGGATGGTGCCTTACTACCTTAGCGTCGACCATATATATCACGTCTTCGGCGATATTCGTGGCGTGGTCGCAAATGCGCTCCAGGTGGCGGGCGATAAGCAAGAGCGGGACGGCCCTTGTTGCGGTGCTTGCGTCTTTTGATATATAATCGTTGACCAGCTCATCCTGCACGAAATTCCTCAATTTATCCGCCTCGGCGTCTGAAAGGACCACTTTTTTCGCGAGCGCTATGTCCCTGTTCACGAATGCATCTATCGATTCCTTCACCATCGTCTGCGCTATAACGCATAATTTGGGGATATCAACCAGCGGCTTAAGCAGCGGCTTATCCACTATCTCAAGCACCCTTTGCGCGACGTCAACGGCGAGGTCGGCTATCCTTTCGAGCTCGTTGTTAAGCTTTATCGCCGTCGTCAAAAATCTCAGGTCAATGGCCGTCGGCTGATGCAGGGCCATAAGCGTCAGGCACCTCTCCTCTATCTCGACCTCGAGGCCGTCTATCTTCTTGTCGGAATTGATCACATTGACGGCCATCTCCCTGCTCTGCTCCTTCAGGGCCTTTACCGAATCGACTATCGCCTCCTCGGCAAGGCTGCCCATCTTCAGTATCTCGGAGTTTATCCCTTTCAGCTCCTCGTCGAAATGTCTCTCCATCAGCCAAACCTCCCTGTAATGTAATCCTCCGTCCTCTTGTCCCTCGGCGCGGTGAATATGCCCTGCGTTTCGCCCATCTCTATGAGCTCTCCGAGCAGGAAGAACGCCGTATGGTCCGATATGCGCGCGGCCTGCTGCATATTATGCGTGACTATGACTATGGTATAATATTTTTTCAGTTCGAGAATAAGCTCTTCGATCTTTCCGGTCGATATCGGGTCGAGGCTCGCGCAGGGTTCGTCGAAGAGAATGACCTCCGGCTCGACGGCCAGGCACCTCGCGATGCATAACCGCTGCTGCTGCCCGCCCGATAATTTAAGCGCGCTCTCGTGCAGCCTGTCCTTTATGTCGCCCCACAACGCCGCCTTCTCGAGGGATGCTATTACCCTCTTTTCTATCAGTTTCTTGTCCTTGACGCCGTTGACGTGAAGCCCGTAGCTGACATTCTCGAATATGCTCTTCGGGAACGGGTTCGGCTTCTGGAAGACCATCCCTACCCGCCTTCTTATCTCTACCGCGTCGACAGACTCCTCGAAGATGTCTTCGCCGTCGAGCAGTATCCTGCCCTTGAGGCTTGCGTTCGGGACCAGCTCGTTCATCCGGTTCAGCAGCCTTATGAACGTGGACTTCCCGCACCCCGAAGGACCGATGATCGCGGTAACGTGTTTCTCGCAGATATCGAGGTTTATATTCTTCAGGGCCTGCCGCGGGCCGTAGAAGAAATCCACCCCCTCGGCTTTCATCTTTATAGTGTCATGCATTTTGTATCCTTTGCTTTTGCCGTATGAATATCGCCGCGCCGGAGACCGCAAGCACCAGCACGAGCAGTATGAGCGCGCAGCCGTACGCGATCGCGGTCTGTTCCTCCGGATGCGTCCCTTCCGTCATCAACGCATAGATATGGTACGGCAGCGCCATGACCTCGGAAAATACAGAATCCGGGTATCTCCTCGTATAAAAGGTCGCGGCCGTGAATAATATCGGCGCCGTTTCCCCGGCGACCCTGCCTATGCTGAGGATTATGCCCGTAAGGATCCCGGGCAGCGCGGTCGGCAGCACTATCTTCTTTATCGTCTCCCACTTCGTAGCGCCGAGCGCGAGCGACGCCTCCCTGAGCGAGTGCGGTACGGCCGTCAGGGCTTCCTGCGTCGCGGATATCACGACAGGAAGCGCCAGTATCCCCAAGGTCAGGCTTCCGGACAGTATCGAGACGCCGAACCCGAAGAATTTCACGAATACCGCCAGCCCGAACAACCCGAAGACGACGGACGGCACGCCGGCAAGGTTATTGATGCTCATCCTTATTATGTTCACAAATATCCCTTTAGGGGAATATTCGCAAAGGTATATCGCGCATGCCAGCCCCAAAGGAAGCGATACGGCTATAGACCCGAGCGTTATATACAGCGTCCCGGCTATCGCCGGCGCCACTCCTCCCTGCGTCATTCCGCCCCGGGGTATCTGGGTCAGGAACTCCCAGGATATTACCTTTATGCCCCTCGCCGCGATAAAAAATATTATCGCTCCGAGGAAGAAAAGGGTCACGAGCATGCACGTAAAGAGCGCCGCGAACCCAATTTTTTGCGTGATATCTTTCGTTTTCATCCGCTGTGCCCCAATTTTATCCTGAACCTCCGGCTTATCAGTTCGGCCGCGATGTTGAAGGCGAATGTTATCAAAAACAGTATCAGCGCTATCGCGAAGAGCGAGTGGTAATGCATGCTGCCCATCGGCGCCTCCCCCATCTCGGCGGCTATCGCCGATGTCATAGGCCTTACCGGGTCAAAGATGCTCTTCGGTATGACCGCGGCCCCTCCGGCCACCATCAGCACCGTCATCGTCTCGCCGACCGCCCTGCTCATGCCCAATATTATCGCGGTCGATATCCCGGAACCCGCCGCAGGTATCACGACCTTCGTAAGGGTCTGCCACCTGTTCGCGCCCACCGCAAACGACGCCTCCCTGAAACTTTTCGGCACATAGCTAAGCGCGTCCTCGGCGATGCTGCATACGGTAGGCGCCGCCATTATACCGAGCACTAGGCTCGCGGAGAACGCGCATAGGCCCGTCGGTATATGCAGCAGGTCCTGCAGCACCGGCGCGACTATCATCATGCCGAAGAAACCGTAGACGACCGACGGGATGCTCGCGAGTATCTCGACCATCGGCTTAAGCACGGACCTCTGCCTGAAACTTGTCATCTCATGCAGATAGAGCGCGCTGCCTACGCCCAGCGGGACGCATACGAACAACGCGCCCAGCGTCACCCAGAAGCTCGCGAGTACCAACGGGAATATCCCGAACTCCGGCGGTTCATAGGTCGGATACCAGGCCCGGCCGAACAAGAAATCCCCGGCCTTGACGGCCTTGAATATCGGGAAGCCCTCCTTAAAGAGGACTATTATTATCCCGACCAGGAAAATGAGCGACGAGAAGGCCAGCGCGGTGAATATCCACTCGTAGGCCTTCTCTTTTATTCTCGCCATAGTTTTATTCCAATGCTACAAAGCCTTCTTCATCTACGATCTTCTGCCCTTCGGGGCCCGTCACGAAATCGATGTATTTCTTCACGGCGCCCTTTGCGCTGCCGTTCGTATACATGAAGAGCGGCCTAGACACCGGATATTTTCCGGAAAGCACGGTGCCTTTGTTAGGCATTATGCCGTCTATTTCGAGGGCCTTGACGGAATCCGTTACGTATCCGAGCCCGACGTAACCTATCCCTCCGGGCGTCTTGGCGACTATCGATGCTATCGCCTGGTTCGAGGCCTGCATAAGCGCGTCAGGCCTGACCTTCTCGCCTTTAAGGACCAGTTCGCCGAAAGCCTCATACGTGCCGCTCGAGCTGTCGCGGGATACGACGACTATCTTGCCGGCGGGGCCCCCTACCGCGGACCAGTCGGATATCGCTCCCGTATATATGTCCTTTACCTGCTTTTTGGCCAGCGCGGTGATATTGTTGGAATTGTTGACCACTATCGCTATGCCGTCCATCGCGACCACATACGACTTCGGGTCCTTCTTCTTCGCGGCCGCCTTCTCGTACTCGGTATCTTTCATCGCCCTTGAAGAGTCGGCTATGTCGCAGGAGCCGTCGAGAAGCGACGCGATCCCGACCCCCGAGCCTCCGCCCCTTACGGAGATGTCGATATCGCCGTTGTTGCCCATAAAGACCTCGGCGGTCTTCTGCGCTATCGGCAGGACTGTAGTTGAGCCTTCCACGACCACCTTCTCCGCCGCGCATACCGTTCCCGCCGCGGCCAGCAGACAGGCGGCGGCATATATCACCGCCTGCGGTATCCTGAGTTTTTTCATTTTATCCCTTTCTTATTTTAGAATTTCACGATCCAGTCGGCCTGGATGACCTGCGCCGGCAGGCGCGATGATCCCGGGTTCTTGGTGAGCCTGGTCATGTTCATCGTGTCATAGTATTCGAGGTTGACCAGGGAGTTCTTTGTCAATCCGTACTGGAATATCACATTGCTGCCTTTCGCGTTGGTCTTGCCGCCGTAGAAATCGGAATCCGGGAAGATGTCGAGCCACGCGTCCTTCTCGAGGAACCGGTAATTGTAGCTCAACTGCCACTGCCCCTTATCGCCGACCTTCTTGTGGCCTATCCTGCTTCCGATGGCCCAGCCGTTATCCTGCGAGCCGCGGTCCCAGTTATTCACGTATTCGCCGAAGAACGACAGGTAGGGCACTCCCGTGTTAAAACCCGCGAACTTGAACGGGTCTATGAACCCGATCTCCATTTTCGGGGCGATCGAGTTGTAGTTATACCAGTAAACTGCCGTGCTTGTCCGGCTGTTCTGGTCGGGCAGCCTCGCAACCGTGTTCGTGCCTGCCGTATAATCCAGGGCGGCATGGTCCTTCACGCCGTTGAAGAAGTAGTTGTCTACCGCGCCCTTGAACTCTATATTGTCCGTTATCTTCCAGTTCACTCCCGGCTGCACGACGAACATCACCGGGTCGCCTTTGTCCGAGGAGCTTTCGTCCAGTATGAAGAAACCGTTATTCATGAAGAAGTCGAGGTTATTATCGACCTTATAACCGAGGTTAGCCATCACGCCCTCGGGCCTTATGTCCGTATCCCAGAGCATGTCTACCGGCTCCCATATCGGATTGGGGAATTTACCGCCTATCAAGGAAAGCGATAGCGGCTGCATGTAATTTGACAGGTCGGGGTCATACTCGCCGTACGCGTAATCCAGGACTATGTCCTTGAAGGAGAACGAATCCCCGAGCGTCATGTTCGTCGAGCGCGGGTCGCTGGTCGTCCCGGTCGCTATACCGAAACCTACCTTGAATTCGTCTATGAGGCGGGTCTCAGCTCCCACTCTCAGCCTTATCCTCGCCCTGTCGCGCTGGCTTGCCGTCGCGGCCGCCTGCTTGGCCCTGTCATGCTGGTACCTTAACCTGAAATCTCCCTTAAGCTTTATGTCCTGTACCCATTTGGGGACCGTTGTCGATTCGCCCTTTGCCAGCTCCTTCTTCGCCTCTTCCTTCGTCTCGGTCAGTATCTGCTGCGCGTCTCCGGGAGTCAGTATCCCCTTGTCCACGAGTTTCTGGACGAGGATATCGACCTCGCCGGCATGGGAAAACGCGGCCGGCAGGACCGCCGCCGCAAAGCACACTGCCAGTACCGCTTTTTTCATGCTCTTCATCATACTGCTCTCCTTTCCTGTGTTTTCCAGTATCCTGCTTACCCTTACACTGAGCTCCCTCGGGCTGAACGGTTTAGTGACGTAATCATCGGCCCCCGCGCCGAACGCCCTGAGCTTCTCTTCTGTATCGGTCAATGCCGATAACATAACAACTGATATATTTTTTGTGTCAGGCCTCTTCTTAAGGATCCTGCAGACTTCGATGCCGTCGACCTCAGGCAGCATGATATCCAGGATGACGAGGTCAGGGACGGAGGACACGCAAATATCCAGCGCTTCCTTTCCATCATAGGCCGTAAGGACCCTGTAACCCGCCATTCCCATGTGGAGGCTTACAAGGCCTACCAGCTCCTTTTCGTCATCTACGATCAATATGGCCTTCTTTTTGTCCATGAGAGTTTCCCCGTGTTCAAGTGAAAGTATATACGGGGACTGTTACGGAAAAAGGGAGGAAATGTGAACATTGTGTGAACTAAATCCGGCGCATTATGCCGGATTTGTCCTGAGCGGAGCGAAGGATTAAACTGCGGGAATGGTGAAGCTGAAGGTCGAACCTTTTTCGGGCGCGGACTTGACCGATACCTGGCCGCCGTGGGCTTGGACGATATGTTTGACTATCGAGAGGCCGAGGCCCGTGCCTCCGAGCTCGCGCGAGCGGGCCTTATCGACCCTGTAGAACCTTTCGAAGATCCTCGGGATGTCCGCTTCGGGGATACCGACGCCTGTGTCAAAGACGTCGATGCGGACGAAATTCCCTTCGGGAGCGGCCGAGATCCTGACATCGCCGCCCTCGGGCGTGTATTTTACCGCATTATCCAGAAGGTTCAATATTACCTGCGAGAGCCTGCTTTCATCGGCAAGGATGCGCGGGGTCCCTGCGGGAATATCGAGGGCTATCCTTATAGATTTCATGGCCGCCTGTTTTTCGAGTATCGCGCAGACCCTCTTGACGACGGGACTAACGTCCAACGGCATGAATACCATGGCCATCTTCCCGGATTCTGTCCTGGACAGGTCCAGGATGTCATCTATAAGTTTCGCGAGGCGGTCACTCTCGCGATAGATTATCTCCAAAAATTCCTTCTGCTCCTTCGGATCCCTTACGCCGCCGTCCATGAGCGTTTCGGAATATCCCTTTATGCTCGATAGCGGGGTGCGAAGTTCATGCGATACGTTAGCGACGAAATCCTGCCTGACCTTCTCGAGGCGCCTGAGCTCGGTTATATCGTGGAAGACGAGCAGCGCTCCGGACAATTCCCCTTCTTTCATCACGGCCGCCGCGCTGACCATGACGGACCTCTCGTCGGGCTTGTTCAGCTGTATCTCCTTGACCGCGATCTTCTGCCTGCGCCCAAGGATACTGTCAACTATCTGATGCACCGACGAATTGCGTATGACCTCGAGCGTCATCTTCCCTTCCGGACTCGCGTCTATGAAGAACATCCTGCGCGCTGACGGGTTCGCTACAACCACTGAGCCTTTCTCGTCGGTGACTATGACGCCCTCGACCATACTGGAAAGGACCGCCTCAAGCTTCGCCTCGCCGGACGCGATCCTGTCCATCTTGCTGCGTATCTCTCCGGCCATATAGTTAAGCGTCTTCGCGAGGTCGCCTATCTCATCGTCGGAAGAGACGAGCGCCTTTGCGGAAAGATCGCCCGCCGCTATCGAGTTAGCCGTAGAGGATATGCGCGCTATCGGGCGCGTCACGGCGGATGAGACGATGACGCTGAGGACAAGAGAGAACAGGAAAACGGCGGCCAGGGCCGCTATGAGTATCTTCTGCATCTTCGCCTCAAACTCCGCTATCGAGGAGACCGGCATTACGAGGCGAAGTATGGCTGCGGGGGGTTCTCCTCCGAGGACGATCGCGCTGTACATCATGTATTTCTTCAGCGTATAACTGTATCTCCGGCTATGGCCGAAGCCTTCCTTTAACGCCTGCCGGACCTCCGGCCTGTCGAGATGGTTCTCTGTCCCGGCGAGGTCCTTGGTCTCGATATCCGAATCCCCGAGGACCTTACCGTCCGGCGCGATTATCGTGACCCTTAATCCGAGCAGGGAAGAGACCCTGCCGGCAAGGGCATCGGCATCCTTCAGGTCAAGCTTGCCGCCGGGGCCCGGCTCCAGGAGTTCCTTTGAAAGGAAAAGTTCCTTCCTGAGATTGTCCTCAATATCCTTTTCTATGAACGCCTTCAACTGCGGGTTCAGGTACATATATGACGCCGCGAGCAGTACCGCCCCGAGCATGCAGAATATTATCGTCAACTTCCAGTGGAGCTTAATCCTCATCGTCTTCCCTGAATTGGTATCCGAGCCCCCTCACGGTCCTTATCGCGTCGCCAGGTTT
>JBAZFE010000046.1:0-10037 GCA_041653555.1 Candidatus Omnitrophota bacterium | reverse complement strand
AGTTTATCGGCCAGCGCGTGCTCGGAGGCGGACTCCATCGCCCCCTCTACGAGTTTGCCGGCCTGGTCCCTCGCCTTATAGCGGAAATTCGGCATAACTTACTCTTCCTGCTGGGTCACGCGCATGACTTCTTCAAGCGTAGTCATGCCGGATCTGACCTTATCGAGCCCGTCCGCCTGCATCGTCTTCATGCCCGACTTCAGCGCGGCCTTCCTTATATCTGTCGTGGAAGCCTTGGAGACGGCCAGCGCGCGTATCTCGTCGCTGGGCACCATAAGCTCGAATATGCCTATCCTGCCCCTGTATCCGGTCTGCATGCAATTGTCGCAGCCCTTGCCGCGGTAAAATTTCACGCTTTCCTTATATGAGATCATGCCGACCTCTTCCAGGACGCTGTCGGAAGGTTTATAGGTCTGTTTGCAATCCTTGCATATGAGCCGCACAAGCCTCTGGGCGATCACGCCCGATATCGAGGAGGATATAAGGAAAGGCTCCAGGCCCATGTCCGTAAGGCGCGTTATCGCGCCCGGCGCGTCGTTGGTATGCAGCGTGCTCAGGACCAGGTGGCCCGTCAGCGCCGCCTGTATCGCGACCTCCGCGGTATCGAGGTCACGGATCTCGCCGACCATCACGATATCTGGGTCCTGGCGCAGTATCGAGCGCAGGCCGCTCGCGAACGTAAGGCCGGCCTTCGGGTTTATCTGCATCTGGCGGACCATATGCAGCCTGTATTCTATCGGGTCCTCTATTGTGACGATATTCTTTTCGGGGGAATTTATCGTGCTCAACGAAGAGTAGAGCGTGGTCGTCTTTCCCGAGCCCGTCGGCCCGGTCACAAGTATGATACCGTACGGCTTATGTATAAGTTTTTCGTACACCGTGAGGTCATCCTTCGAGAACCCGAGATCGCTCAGACCCAGCAGGACGCTGTTGAGGTCGAGCAGCCTTATCACGACGTTCTCGCCGTATACGGTCGGTATCGTCGAGACCCTGCAATCTATCTGGCGATTCTCTATCTTCAGCTGGAACCTGCCGTCCTGCGGTATCCTCCGTTCTGCGATGTTCATCCCGGAAAGTATCTTTATGCGCGATATGACAGCCGCCTGCAGGTTCTTTGGCGGGGAGACTACCTCATGCAGAACGCCGTCCACCCTGTACCTCGTTATCAGCCTGTCCTCTTCCGGCTCGATATGGATATCGGAAGCTCCCGCCTTCAGCGCTTCCATCACTACGAGATTAACGAGCCTCACTACCGGCGCTTCGTCGACAAGCCCTTCAAGCGCCTTGATCTCCGTCTCCGTGCCTTCCTTGGCGGCGATCTTACCCTTATCGATGGACTTTACTATGTCGTCCATCGTCCCCTTGGCGCCGTAATACTGGTCGAAAACGCGCTGAAGGTCCTTCTCGGGAACGACAACCGGCTCGACTTCGCATTTTGTCCTCGCGCGGACCTCGTCAACGGCGAAGACGTCCATCGGGTCAATCATGGCTATCGTAAGCGTATCGCCTATCTTGAACAGCGGGAGTACCGAGTTTTTCCTGCAGAAATTTTCAGGGAGGAGTTCCACGACCTTGGGATCTATGATGTAATTGGAGAAATCGACGCGCGGGATACCCATCTGCTCTTCAAAAAAAGACAGGATGGCGTCTTCGTCAACCATACCGAGCCTCACGAGCACGCGCCGGAGAGGCTCTTTCGTCCTGTCGACCTCTCCCTGGGCCTTCTTCAGCTTTGCGGGATCTATGAGGCCGAGCTCAACGAGCGCTTCACCGAGAGATTTTTTCTCTCTTTTCGGCATCGGTTCTCCTTTTATTGACCCTTAGTATACGTTAGGAGATTTTTTTTGTCAACACTGCCATTTTGACTGGGCTTTAAGGATGATCTCGATGAGTTCCCTTATCGCTCCGCGGCCGCCTTCAGCGAGGGTTGTATAGTGGGCAATGGATTTGAGTTCCGGGCGGCTGTAAGGGACAGCTACAGCCAGTCCTGCGCGTTTCATAACGGGCATATCTATCAGGTCGTCACCGACGAAACATACCTCTTCGTCGGCCACCTTGAATATCTTGAGCGCTTTTTCGTACACGGCGCCCTTATCGAGGGCGCCCATAAAGGCTTTCTCTATGTGGCACACTTTCGCGCGGCGCGACACTATGCGCGATCTCTTCGCGGTGATGATGGCGGACTTCAGTCCCGCCTTCCACCACAACGTGAGGCCGTAACCGTCCTGGATATCGAACGCCTTGAGCTCGTCGCCGAAGTCGTCATAGTATACCCTGCCGTCGGTCATGACGCCGTCAACGTCGAGGATCAGCAGCTTGATCTTCTTCGCCCTGGCGGAGATATCCATGGACTATACGAGCCCCGCCTTAAGCAGGTCCTGGACATCGACGAGCCCTATGGGCTTCTTGGACACGTCCACGACCGGTATCTCATCGATCTTCCTCTCGCGCAATATGCGGAACGCGTCCGCGGCAAGCAGGTCTTTCGATATGGTCACGGGATTTTTCGTCATCACTTGCTTAACCGGTTTCGATGAAAGCAACGGGTCGGTAGCAAGGTGCCTTCGGAGGTCGCCGTCGGTGAATATGCCTGTCAGCACACCCCTTCCGTTGACCACGCTTGCCGAGCCGGCGCGCGCTTCCGTTATCCTGAGCAGCACATCTTTGATCTTAAGGTCTTCCTTTACGACAGGGCTCGCCTTGCCCTTTCTCATTATATCTTCGACCTTGAGCACCAGCCTCTTACCGAGGGAACCGCCCGGATGGTAGAACGCGAAATCCTGTTCCCTGAATCCCCTCCGGTCCAGCAGCGCGATGGCCAGCGCGTCGCCCATGGCCAGCATCGCGGTAGTGGACGCGGTCGGGGCGAGGTTCAAAGGACACGCCTCCTTGCTGACGGCAACGTCAAGCGTCACATCGCTGTACCTGGCAAGCGTCGACTTTTTATTCCCCGTCATCGCGATGATCCTGGCGCCGATCTTCTTTAACGTAGGCAGCAGCCTTATTATCTCCTCGGTCTCGCCGGAGTTCGATATCGCGAGCACGACGTCGTCCTTCGTGACCCTGCCGAGGTCGCCGTGTATCGCGTCTGCCGGATGCAGGTAAAGGCTCGGCGTGCCCGTGGATGAGAACGTCGCCGATATCTTCGCGCCGATGAAGCCGGGCTTGCCCATTCCGGTGACGACCGCCTTGCCCCTGCAAGTAAGTATTATCCTTACGGCTTTTTCGAAATTTTTATCTATCCTCCCGATAAGCGACGATATCGCGGCCGCTTCTATCCTGAGGACTTCCCTTGCCCGCTTTATCATTTCCGGATCCCCTTATCGCTGATATCCTTCACTATATCGTGTATCTGCTTTACGGTGATGAGCAGCTCTTCCAGGTCCTTCAGTTCCACGGAGTTCGGCCCGTCGCAGAGCGCGCATCTCGGGTCCTCATGGACCTCGAGGAACAACCCGTCGCATCCCGCGGCGACTGCCGACCTTGCCAGTATCGGTATGAACTTCCTCTCGCCTCCGGAAGCCTGGCCCATCCCTCCGGGCAGCTGCACCGAATGCGTCGCATCAAATACCACGGGGTATCCCAGCTCGCCGAGTATGGACAGGGACCTCATATCGCTTACGAGGTTGTTGTACCCGAAGCTGACGCCGCGCTCGGTCACTATTATGGACTTGTTCCCCGCCGATTCCGCTTTCTCAATAGCGAACTTCACGTCCCACGGGGCCATGAACTGGCCCTTCTTTATATTGACGACCTTTCCTGTCCTGGCCGCGGCTATAATGAAATCCGTCTGCCTCGAAAGGAATGCAGGCACCTGTATCACATCGAGCACTTTTGCGGCCGCGTCGAGCTCCTCCTTGCAGTGCACATCGCTGAGCACCGGAAGCCCCGTCGCCTCTTTTACCGCTTTAAGTATCTTGAGCCCTTCCTTGAGCCCCGGCCCGCGAAAAGATCTTACGGAGGTCCTGTTCGCCTTATCGTAACTCGATTTAAAAACACAGGGGACGTCGAGCCTGTCCGCAACGGCCTTTATCGCGCGCGCATGGCGGATAGCGGACGCCTTGCTCTCGATGACGCACGGCCCCGCTATCAGGACCAGCGGGTTGTTCCCGCCTATCTTTATATTTCCGATCGATACGGTCTTTGCCACTTTTTTTGCTCCTCCCGTAATTATATATTCCTCGATGCCAGGGCTTCCCTCGCGCGCTCGAGGTCTTCAGGGGTATCGATGCCTATCGTGTCGAATTGCGTCTCGACGACCTTTATCCTGTAGCCGTTCTCGAGCACGCGCAGCTGTTCGAGCCCCTCCGCCCCTTCAAGCGCCGAGGTCGGGAGGGTCGTGAACGTGAAAAGGAAATCCTTGGTGAAAGCGTAAAGCCCTACATGCTTGTAGAAAACGACGTTATCGTGAAAACGCGGGAAAGGTATCGCGGAGCGCGAGAAATAAAGCGCGTAGCCGTTCTTATCGGTGACCACTTTTACGACGTTGGGATTGCGCAGGTCTTCGGGGTCGGTTATCTTCTTCTTAAGCGTCGTTATCGTAAGCTCCCTGTTGTGGAGCAGCGGCGTAACGACATCGTCTATCATGGAAGGATGGAGCAGCGGCTCGTCGGCCTGTATATTCACCACGACCTTCGCGTCGATCGGGTTCGCGACTTCCCTCAGCCTGTCGGTCCCGGTCCGGTGCTCCTTCGCGGTCATGACCGCTTTCCCGCCGAACGCCTGCACGGCTTCGAGGATACGCATGTCATCCGTCGCCACTATGAGGTCGTCGAGCGTCGAGGCCCTCATCGCGTTCTCCCATACATGCTGTATGACGGGCTTGCCGAGCAGGTCCGCGAGGACTTTGCCCTCAAACCTTGTGGAACCGTATCTTGCCGGGATGACGCCGATCGCGTCCATTCAAACGCCTCCGCGTTTCAGGGCTGCCAGTGATGGTCCTTGATACGGGCCTTCAGTTCGGCCTGTGACGTGGCCGCGACACCGACCTTTCCTACCACAATGCCGCCCGCAAAATTTGAGATATGCGCCGCCTCTATCATTTTAGCGCCCGCGCATAATGCCGTCGTAAAAGTAGCTATGACCGTGTCGCCGGCGCCGGATACATCGAAGACTTCCTGCGCGACCGTAGGAATCTGCGTTATCTTCCCTCCGCGCTCGAAAACCCTCATGCCGTTCTCGCCTAATGTGATAAGCGCCGCCTGAAGTTTCAGCTTTTCCATCAGTGATCTTCCGAGCTTGTCCAGTGAAAGATCGTCCTTCGCCTTTATGCCGCCCATAGCCTCCGCTTCCTTGCGGTTCGGGGTGATGGCGGTCACTCCCCTGTAATAAGAGATATGCTCTTCCTTCGGGTCGACGGTTATGACCTTCCTGTGTTTCTTCGCAAGGGGGATTATCTCCTTGAGCAGCCCCGGGGTTATGACGCCTTTGCCGTAATCCTCTATTATTATCCCGTCGACCTCGTTTATCTTCGACTTGATGAAATCTATCAATTCCCTGTTAAGGGATTCTCCGAGGGGTTTCGCGCTCTCGCGGTCTATCCTTACGACCTGCTGGTGGCGCGCGACCACCCTTGTCTTCAGCGTTGTCGGCCTCTCGGGGTCGGATATGACGCCTTCCAGGTCGACGCCTTTATCCTTCAATATCGTCTCGAGCTGTCGGCCGTGCGAGTCCCGCCCTATTACGCCGGCGAGATAAGCCTTAGCGCCTATCGCGCTAATATTGCTCGCGACGTTGGCCGCGCCGCCCGGCATCATCGATTCCCTGCCTACAAGGACTACCGGGACCGGCGCCTCAGGGGAGATCCTCGAGGAGTCGCCCCAGATGAACTCATCCAGGATCAGATCGCCCACGACGAGGATTTTTGCGCCGCTGAACTTCGAGATCGTACCGTTGAACCGCGCGAGATCGCCTGATTTCAGCATATTAACGCCTTTTCTGTTTTTTCAGTATCGATACGTAATCTTTTATGCCCTTGCCTATATCGTATTTCGCCTTGAATTTGAGCATTGTCGAAGACAACGCCATGTCGGCATGCGTCCTGTCCTGGTAGAAACCATACGGGTTGTCGAAATATTCCGGGGTGAGGTCCTTCTTCAGGGCTTTATTCAGGGCTCCAATGACCTCATTGAACGTGGCCGGGGTGCCGGTGCCGACATTGAAGACCCCGCTTCCCTTATAGGCCATCGCCTTAAGGTTCGCGGCAACGACATCCTTGACGTAAATGAAATCGCGGTATTGCTCGCCCCATTTGAAGACCCTCGGGTTCTTTCCCGCGGCCATCTGCAGGTAAAGCTGGTATATCATGCTGGCCGACTTCTTTTTATGCACTTCGCCGGGGCCGTAAACGTTGAAATACCGCAAGCCCACGACGGAGAAATCCGGGTTCTCTTTCACGAACGCCTTCGCGACCTGTTCCATGCGGACCTTGCTCTCGCCGTAGATATTGGCGGGGACCGGCCTGTCGGTCTCCTTCATGGGGACCTTGCCCTTCCCGTAGGTCGCGGCGCTTGAGGCGTATATTATCTTTTTGCATCCTATCGATTTCGCGTATATCAGCAGCCTCTTGAAAGCATCGACGTTGACCGACAGCATCAGGTTCCTGTCCATGACGGTCGTGTCGGATATGGCTGCCTGGTGGAATATCGCGTCGCACCTGTCGAGGAATTTCGAGTAATCGACCTTGCGGATATCGGCGATGACCGCGGCGCCCTTAAAGCGCGAGAGGTTGTCCTTCTTGCCTGCCGATAGGTCGTCTAACGCGATGGTCTTGCCGTGTTTCTGGAGTTCTAGCGCGAGGTTGGAGCCTATGAGGCCTGCCGCTCCGGTGACTAAAAATTTCATGATTTACCTTGCCTTCTTTTCCAAAAGTTTACCACTATTAACGGTTTATGTCAATTTTTACCTAAAAGCCCTTCGGCCGCCGAAAGGACATCTTCGACGCTGACGGCCTCCAGGCACTTAAAACCCAGCTTGCAGTTGTGCGCAAGGCACTCCTTGCAGCCGATATCCTTGTGAATGACGATATCGCGCGGCCCTACCGGCCCCCATCTCTGCGGAGAAAGTCCGGGGTCAGTCCTGCCGAATATGGATATTACGGGCGTCCCGGCCGCTACGGCTATATGCACGGGCCCCGAATCGTTCGAAATGAGCAGTTTGCATCTTCTGAGCAGCGCCGCGACCTCTCCGAGGGAATGCTGCTCGGAAAGGACTATCGGGCTGTGCAGCATGCCCGTCTTCATATCGCCGACCGTCTTCACGTCAGCCGGGCCGCCGATTATGACTATCTTAACGTTATGCCTTCCGATGAGCTCATCGGCCACGCGGCCGAACCTGTAAGCCGGCCAGCGTTTTGACGGGCAGCTCGCGCCCGGGCTTATCGCCACGATGACATCCTTGTTCCCGAGATCGGCCAGGTCCATAAAGCGCGCGATCACCCTCTCGTACTCCGGCTTTATGGGCATGTAGAGCGTCCTGTCGCTCGCGGTTATCCCGACGGAACGCAGCACATCGAAATTATAATCTATCTCGTGCTTCTCGCCGTAGTGTTTCGTATCCTTCAGCCGCTTCGTCAGCAGGAATCCCCATTTTTTGTCGTATCCGACGCGCTCCGGTATGCCGGCCAGGAAAGGTATCATGTTCGACCGTATGGTAGGATGAAGGACTATCGCCAGGTCGAACTTCTTTCCGCGCAATCCCGCGATGAACTTCAGGCTGCCGATGAGGCCCTTTTCATTATTATCTTTGTCATATAGTATGACCTCGTCGAGATAAGGGTTCCCGTCCACGACATCCTCGACATAAGGCCTGACCATCATCGCGATATGGGCGTTCGGGTAGGCGTCCCTTACCGCCTTGACCGCAGGGGTCGAAAGCAGGACATCGCCTATCCTGTCTGTCCTTATGATCAGTATCCTATATTTTCTTTTCTGTTCTGCCATCTAGCACCTTTTTTGCCGTATCGAATACCTCTTCGGCCGTGACCGCCTTCATGCATTCGAGGTTATACTTGCACATGGCCGCCTCACACGGCGAACAGTGGAGTTTCTTGCACAGCGCGATCCCCGCGCCCTCCCTTGGGCCGTATCTCCTCGGGTCGGTCGGGCCGAATATCGCCACGACCGGCGTCCCGACGGAACCGGCTATATGCAGCGGCGCGCTGTCGTTGGTTATCAGCAGGGCGGAACGCCTGACGATCCACGCGAGCTCGCGCAGGTTCGTCGAACCGGCGACCGAGACCGAGTAACTGCGCATCATATTTATTATCCTCTGGCATATATCCTTCTCGGAAGGGTCGCCCACAAATACGACCTTCATCTTGTATGCCGCGGCAAGCATGTCGCATGCTTTCGCGAATCCTCCCTCGCTCCATCTCTTAATATGGCTCTTCGCGCCCGGGCTCACGCATATTATCCCGTCCGTATCCGCTATGCCCCTGTCCCTGAGAAGTATCATCGCCTTCTGCTCGTCGGACTTCTCTATCCAGACGGGGAACGGCCTGTATTCCGCCTCTATCCCGAGGTCCCTTATCCTGTCGAGATGCTCCTCGGATTTATGCCGTACGGCGCCAGGCAATGCCCTAGCCGGCCCCGTGCAGGCCCTAGCCCCGACGAATAGCCCGAACATGCTGTTGCGCAGGTCCACAAGAAGATCATAACGGTTCTTCCTGAGCTCCAGCATTAACCCGATCTTCCCCATGACCGGGGCCGCCTTATCATATACGTATATCTTGTTCATCCTCGGGTCCGAGCCGAATATCTCCATGGCGCGGGGGCCGACCACGACGTCTATAGCCGCTCCGCCGAAGGCTTCGCGAAGCGCGCCGATGACCGGCAGCGTCAGTACCGCGTCCCCGATATTGCTCAGGGTCACAACCAGGATCTTTTTCACATCTTTCATTTGAGGAGCCTTTCCGCTTCGCGCGCGACTTCATCAACCGATACCGCTTTCATGCAAAGGGCTTCCTCACAGCGCAGGTTGTAGCAAGGTATCTTACATCCGGGCTTACCCGTGCTCTTCTGCAGTACGGTATATACACCGCCGCCGTACGGGCCGGTCAGCTTCGGGTCGGTCGGCCCGAATATCGCGATAGTCTTCACTCCCTGGCTTACGGCGATATGCATCGGCCCCGAATCGTTCGACACGACGAGCGCGGCGCGTTTCATTATGGCTGCAAGCTGCCTCAGGGAAGTCGTGCCCGCGGCGATGACCGGCTTTTTGTCCATCATGCCGGCTATCTTATCCGCCAGGCCTACGTCCTTGCCGGCACCCGTCAATATTACCGGCATGCCGTATTTCTTCTGCAATCTATCCCCGAGCCCGGCAAAATTCTCCGCAGGCCAGCGTTTAAGGTCCCAGTTCCCGCCCGGGTTAAGTATGACGAAGTGCGCGCCTTCCTTGATCCCCTGCGAATTCAGGAAAGACCTGGCGAAAGCCTCATCGCTCTTGCTCAGGCGGACTTCCATGTCCTTGCCGTCATCCGGGACGCCGGTCGCCTTCACGATATTAAGGAACTGCTCTACCTTATGGATATCCGACGGCTGGGGGTCGATCCTCTTAGTCAGGAGGAATCCCCTCTTCGGGTTATCGATGCCGACCCTCTCCTTTATGCCGGAGAGCGCGACCATCAACGTGCGGGTCAGCGACCTGTGGAAGAGATATACCGTATCGAAAGAGCGCGCCTTCAGCGCGGATATCAGCCTCATCTTCCCGGTCAGCCCCCCGTATTCCCCTTTTTCATCGTATATTATCAGCTCATTGATATTCGGGTTCAGCTCAAGCACTTCCCTGCACCGCGGGACGACCATGCAGGCTATATGCGCGCCGGGGTAATGCTTGCGCAGCGCGCGTATCGCCGGAGTGGAGAAGAGCACGTCCCCTATCCAGTTAACGTTGACGACCAGGATCTTTTTGGTTATTTCTTTTTCCATCTCTTAGCCTTTAGCCATGTGTAATATCCCGACATCTTGATCCTGAACTCGAGCAGGTTAGCCTTGCTGGTCTCCATGTTTATCTGCTTTAGCGCGTACGGGTCAAGC
>JBAZFE010000045.1:0-10114 GCA_041653555.1 Candidatus Omnitrophota bacterium | reverse complement strand
ACCTCGGCATCCTCGCGATGATCGCGCAAATATCCCCCAAGAACCTTATCCATGTCGTCCTCGATAACGAGTGCTACGACTCTACCGGCGGCCAGCCGACGATATCATCCTCGATAGATCTCTCCGGGGCCGCGAAGGGCTGCGGAATAAAAAATGTTGTAAAGAAAGGCCCGTCGGAGGACATTACGGCGGCGTTCAAGGATTGCCTGGTTAAGGACGGGCCGCATTTCCTGCTGCTAAAGGTCGCGCGCGACCCTTCGGAGAAAGTCCCGCGCGTCGATATAGAACCGCCTGAAATAGCCGCGAGGTTCAAGAGATCATGAAGAGATATGTGTTGCTCAATCCGGGCCCGGTAAATATAAAAGAAAAGGTCAGGAAGGCGCTTCTGTCGCCCGATATCTGCCACCGTGAACCCGAATTTTCCGCGCTGATGACCGGATGCGCGAAAAAACTTTTGCGCGCTTTCTCGATAACGAAGTCCTACGACGCCGTGTTCATAACGGGTTCCGGCACAGCCGCTCTCGAAACGGCCGTAGTTTCTTCCGTCCCGCGCGGGAAGAAGATACTTGTTATAAATAACGGTATATACGGCGAAAGGATAGCCGAGATCGCGAGGCGCCACGGAATAAACGTTGCCGGCGTGAAGTCGGATATTGCCCAGGCTCCCGACCTGAGGGCCATAGAAAAAAAGCTCAGGTCCGACAGATCTATCGCGGTCGTGGCGATGGTCCATCATGAGACGTCAACGGGGATATTGAACCCGGTAAATGAGGCCGGAAGGCTGTGCAGGAAATATAAGAAACTATATTTACTCGATTCGATAAGCGCGCTCGGCGGAGAAGAGCTGGATTTCGCGAAGTGCGGTGTGGACATATGCGTCGGGACCGTCAATAAATGCATAGAGAGCATACCGGGCGTATCATTTGTCCTTATAAAAAAGTCGGCGCTTGCCATGATAGAAAAAATATCGCCGCGGTCGCTGTATTTCGACCTGCCCGGGAACCTGAAAGGGCAGAAGGCGGGCGTCCCGCTGTTCACCCCGGCGGTCCAGTCTTTCCTCGCGCTTGACGCGGCGCTCGACGAACTCCTTAAGGAAGGCGTGAATAACCGCATCAAGAGATACCGCGCGCTCGCGCTCCGCCTCAGGCGGGCGTTCGAGGACGCGGGATTGGAATACCTTATAGCCCCCGCGTACCATTCGAACACCATTACGGCACTGCGCCTTCCGGAGGGCATCACATATGAAAAGCTGCATCGTGAATTCAAGTCCAGGGGATTTGTCATATACGCCGGCCAGTCGAAACTGAAGAAGACCATATTCAGGATCGCGAACATGGGCCAGATATCCGGAGTCGAGGGCAGCAGGCTCATCGCCGCGGTAGGGAGAATATTCAAGGCATGAAAGCCGTAATACTGGCCGCAGGGATAGGCAACCGCCTGAAACCGCTGACCGACAAGATGCCCAAATCGCTCATCAAGATCGGTGACAGGGCCGTGCTCGAACGCATGCTCGATTCGCTGACAGGCCTCGGGATAACGGACGTGACGATAGTTGTCGGCCATTTAAAACAGATGATAACCGGCCTCGTGGGTAAGCAATACAAGACGGCCGCGTGCAAATACATAACGAACCCCGATTACGAACTCGGGAGCATCCTTTCATTATATGCAGCAAGGCAGGAGATCGCCGGGAATGACGTCCTGCTTATGGACGCCGATGTCATATTCGAGAGGGAAGTCCTGGCAAGGCTCGTCAATTCAAGGAATGCCAACTGCTTCCTGGCCGATAAAAGTTCCAAGGACACCGGCGAGGAGATGAAGGTCGCTTCCCTGGGCGGCAGGGTGGTCCAGATCGCGCGGAAGGTCACGCGAGAGCATGACAGCGCCGGGGAAGGGGTCGGTTTCTGCAAGGTATCTTCCAGGTACTCGGAAGAGCTGGTAAAAGCGCTCGAGAAGAAGATATGCCTGAACCGCTTATGCGACTACGAGATGGCGCTCGATGATTTCTGCCTGCGCGCCAGCGCAGGCATAGAGGACGTGACGGGGCTAAGATGGACGGAGATAGATTTTCCTGAAGACATAGAGAAAGCGCGGATAATCTCGGGAGGGTTGGGATGAAGAGCATAAACAGGATCTTAAGTGAGCCGCTTTCAGGCCTGTTCGCCAAATCGGGGCTGCACCCGAATTCGATAACCCTGATGAGCGGCGCCGCCGGGCTCGTCGCTTTTCTGTTCTTCTGCATCGGCAGCAGGATGAATTTCATCATAGGGGCGCTCTTCTTCGAGCTTTTTTATGTGCTCGATAATTGCGACGGGGAAGTCGCGAGGGCGAAAGGCCTGTCGTCGAAGCTCGGCAGCTGGCTGGATACGATGGTCGATTATATCGTACACGTCATCGGGTTTGGCGGCATAATGCTCGGGGTATACCGGCAGAACGAGAACCCGGTAGTATTCATCGCGGGCATCGCGGCGATGATAGGCATATTCCTGTCGTTCTTCGTAGTGATCCTCCAGAAGACAAGAAATTACGGCCTCGCGATACACGGCATGCCCAAGGCGCCCGGCGGCGCCGTGAAGCAGCTTAGCTTCTGGGACAAGCTGATAGATGTGCTATCGGTCGGTGATTTTTCGCTCGTAGTCATAATATTCGCCGTTTTCGGTAAGATGGAGGTGCTGCTGTGGCTTGCCGCGGCAGGGGCTAACCTCTTCTGCGTCATACTGCTTGCGGTCAATTTCAAATACCTGATCGGCCGGGAGTAGATGAAAATACTCAAGAAGGCAATACTGGCCCTCGCGGCCGCGCTCTTTGTATGGATCGTCTTCAAGTCGGGCCCTGACCTTATCATCGCGCAGATCGTCTCGCTCAACTGGAAGATCGCCGTAGTCGTCATCGCGTACATGATAACTTATTATTTCGATACGACCGGATGGAGGTGGGCCTTCCGCAGGGAAGTAAAATTGCCTTCGTTCTGGCGGTTCTTCCTTGCGCGGCAAGCGGGCGAGGCGATCAATTATACGACCCCGACCGCTTATATAGGAGGCGAACCGGTCAAGGCGCTTGTGCTGCGCAAACGCGACGGCGTGGATATGGTCGACGGCCTCGCGAGCGTCGTCATTGCGAAGACATCGCTGTTCCTGAGCAAGGTCGTCTTCCTGCTTGTCGGCATAATAGCCGCGCTCAGGATATTCAAGTTCAGCGGCATAGTCGCCACCGGGATACTCTGGACGTTCGCCGGGGTCTTCGTCCTGCTGGTGCTGTTCCTTTTCCTGCAGAAGAAGGGCCTCTTCATGCTCGGGCTCAAGATGGCGCGCAAGTTCAAGCTGAGCGATCCGCTGGAAGGGAAGAGGACGAGCCTCGAGGAGATAGACAGGGTAATAAGCGATTTTTACGCGAATGAAAGGCCGCGCTTCTTCCTCTCATTCATATTCCATCTCCTCGGATGGTTCGCGGGGCTGATAGAAGTATACATTATAATGTATTTCCTCGGCGTGCCGGTCGATTGGGCCAGGGCCCTCGTGATAGAGGTATTTTTCAAGGCCGCGAACTCCGCGTTCTTTTTCGTGCCGGCGGCGATCGGAGTGCAGGAAGGAGCCGGGTACGCCGTACTGGCGGCCCTCGGCATAGGAGGAGAGATCGGCGTCGCGCTAAGCATAGTCAAAAGGATACGCGAGATAGCCTGGGCGGGTTTCGGGCTCATAATATATTGGAAGACGCCAAAATGATAGTGGTGACAGGAGCGAACGGTTTTATAGGTTCAAGGGTCGTCCGCCAGCTGATCAGGCAGGGCGAACGCGTGCGCTGCTTTGTCCGCAGGGAGACGAATCTGATCAACCTGGAAGAGGACGGGGCCAGGTACGAAGTCGAGATGGTATGCGGCGACGTAAGGGATTACAGCTCGGTCAGGAATGCCGTCAAGGATGCGAGGGCCGTCTACCATATGGCGGCTTACGCGCACCTCTGGTATCCGGACGTCAAGGCCGTATACGATATAAATTGGAAGGGGTCAAAGAACGTCTTCCAGGCCTGCCTCGAGGAAGGGGTCGAGAAGGTCGTATATACGAATACCGCGGCGATAATGAGGGGCGGCACGAAGAAGGACCCGGGCAACGAGGACAGCGGGGACCTGGGCCTGCGCGATATGCCGGGCCATTATACCCGGTCGAAATTCCTCGCTTTCCGGGAAGCGCTGAATTATTCAAGGAACGGACTGCCGGTCACGATAGTGAGCCCGACTACGCCGGTCGGCGACGGCGATTTCAAGCCGACGCCTCCGGGCAAGATGATAATAGATTACCTTAACGGGAAACTGCCCGCCTATATAGGGACGGTATTGAATTATATAGATGTCGATGATGCCGCCGCGGGGCATATATCCGCCGAAAAGACCGGAAGGCTGGGGGAGCGCTATATATTGGGCGCGTACAACCTTACCCTCGAGGAGTTGTTCGCCATGCTCGAGAAGATAACGGGTATTCCGGCGCCGAGGGTAAAACTGCCTGTGGCGCCGCTGCTGCCGCTGGGATTCATATGCGGAATGATATCGGAGAATTTAACGCACACGGAACCGCCGGTGCCATGGGAAGGCCTTAGGCTGGCCGCGAAACCCTTCGCGTTCGACTCGTCCAAGGCGGTAAGGGAGCTTGGCCTGCCGCAGGGTGATATCGAAACCGCCTTAAGGAAGGCCGTCGATTGGTTCCGTTCGAAAGGATACGTAAAGACCGGAGGAAGAAGATGAAGATATTGACCCCAAAGAAGATCGGATGTTGTTTCGGAGTCAACCGCGCAGTCAAGTTGACGGAAGAGGCGCTCTCCAGGGGGGTGCCCGCATATATAAACGGCGAACTCGTCCATAATGACACGATAACCAGGAAGCTCTCCGAAAGGGGCCTGACCGAGATAAAGAGCATAGACGAAGTGAAGGACGGGACGCTCATCATAAGGGCGCACGGCATCTCCCCTGCCGAAAGGGCAAAGGTCGACGCGAAGAGGATAGAGATAGTCGACGCGACGTGCCCTATCGTCAGGCAGGCGCAGGTGGCGGCAAAAAAGATCGAAGAGGAGGGCTACCAGGTCGTTATAGTCGGCGACAAGTCCCATGCCGAGATAAAGGGGATACTTGGCCACCTGAAGAACGAGGCCCTCGTCGTCTCGAGCCCCAAGGAGATAGACCCGTCCAAGCTCAAGAACAAGGTAGGCCTCATATTCCAGACGACGCATTCGATAGAGCTCTGCAGGGAAGTCGTGGCGGAAGTCATGAAGGTCTCCCACGAGATAAAGATAGTGAACACGATATGCGCGGATATAAGGAAGAGGCAGGAGGACGCCGTCAAGCTTGCACAGAAGACAGGGTTGATGATAGTCGTCGGAAGCCATCACAGCTCGAATACCATCAAGCTCAAGAAACTGTGCCAGAAATACAACGATAATACGATCCAGATAGAACGCGCCAAGGACCTCGACCCGAAGAGGTTCAAGGGCATCAAATCGGTCGGGATAATCGGGGGCGCCTCGACGCCGGATATACTGATAGAAGAAGTCAAGAAGAGGCTGAGGAACATAAGCAAGAAATGAACACCAGGGCCGCAGTCATATTCGCGCTTTACTGGGAATCCCGCCCTTTTGCCAAGAGGCTCGGGATCGGTTTCATCGGGTCCCTGACGAAGGTAGTGTCCGCACAGGAAGGCAGGATCGTGATCGCCAGGAGCGGGATCGGAACGGAGAATTCCAAGAAGACGGCCGAACGCATAATAAACGAATACCATCCGGGCCTTATAATATCCGCGGGTTTTTGCGGAGCGCTTGTGGACGGCCTGAAGACAGGCGATGTGATAGTATCCGATCTTAAGGACCGCAAACTCTTCTGCTCGGCGAAGCCCCTTTTTACCTGCGAAGACAAGGCGGCCGCGTTCCGCAGGGAAGGAGCGATAGCCGTCGACATGGAATCTTCCGGCGTGGCCGAAGCGGCCGCGGCGGCAGGGGTCCGGTTCCTGGCGGTCAAGGCGGTAAGCGACACATTACCGGAAGAATTGCCGCGTTCGATCTTCGGGTTCCTTTCAATCCCGAGATTGGTACGTTTCAAGGACGCGGCGGATAAGGCGTCTAAAAACCTTTCGGGGTTCCTTCTCGAATACATCAATAAAGGAGAGAACAGATGAAGATAGTGCCGGCCCTTCTCACCGATAGGCCCGCGGACCTGGAGAGGATGATCCGCCAGGCGGAGGGTTTCTGCGGCCTGGTGCAGGTGGACATCATGGACGGGAAATTCGTGCCGTCTAAAAGCATATCGGCCGCGGACCTCGCGAAGATAAAGACCGGCCTTGAACTCGAGATACATATCATGGTCGAGGACCCGTCGAGCTACATCGCGCCGTTCAAAAATGCCGGCGCAGGCAGGATAGTCTTCCATTACGAATCGAAGGAAGACCCCGCCGCGGTCATAAAGAATATCCGCGCGCAGGGCATGCAGGCCGGGATAGCGATAAACCCGGAGACGCCCGTATCGAAGGTCGAACCGTATTTCAAGGATATCGACATACTTCTCTTCCTTTCCGTGAATCCGGGTTATTACGGCAGCAAATTCATCCCCGGCGTATGCGACAAGGCGCGCTCGCTTAAGGGGAGGAAAGACAGGCCCCTGATAGCGATGGACGGGGGCCTTAAATCGGATAACATATTGATGATAAAGGATGCCGGCGTCGATCTCGCCTGCGTAGGAAGCGGCATATACGGCAAGGGAGACCCCGCGCAGAACTACCGCGCGCTCACCGAACAGATCGCTTAATTTGTTATAGACAACGTATTTTTATATGATATAATTTAACCAAGAAGGAGGGTAAAATGCGTATATTAATCGTGTCGATAATGTTGATAGCCCTTACGTTCATGATATCGGCTCCCGAAGTTGCGGCCGACGCAAACGGCCTTATCAGGAACGGCCTCGTTGGAGCCGCGACAGGCGCGGTAGCCGCGGGAGCGTCCCACGGCAAGGCCGGCAAGGGCGCGCTTATTGGCGCCGGCACCGGAATTGCTGCTAACGCCATTGCGGATGCCCTGATACCCAGCGAAAAGAGCGAGCCGGTACAGCAGGCTCCCGCAGCATCCTCTTCGTCCGGCGATTCAAGCGGTTTTGAAAGAGGATATACAAAAGGCTATGAAGCCGGTTACCAGGCCGGTTACCAGGCGGGAGTGAAGGGACCGTAGGCCCGGACTTAGTCCAGGCATAGATATTGACCTTACAAAAGGCCCTTTGATGATTGAATCGGAGGGTTTTTTGTTTTATAATGCTACCCAACAACAAGGTGGTGCATGAACAGAAAAAGGGTAAAGGGCGAGACGGTCGGCTCGATAATGAAGAACGAATTCCTGGCCGTCCCCGAACATTTCAGCATAGATGAGACGATAAAACATTTCAGGACCGCATCCCTGGAAAAGGTCTCGAAGCCTTCCTATATATATGTCGTAGACCCGAACGGCCATCTCGTAGGCGTAGTCCAGATGAGGGACCTCCTTAGCCACGCGCCCGGCGTCCTCGTGAAAGATATAATGCTCAAGAACGTGGTGAAGGTCCATGCGGAGATGGGCCAGGAAGAGGCGGTAAAGCATTTCATAAAGCACAAGTTCCTTGCGATCCCGGTCGTGAACAACGACCAGATGCTCGTCGGCATAATAACGGCCGATGAGATGGTCGATATCGCCGAACTGGAAGCCGAAGACGATATCGCGAAGATAGTCGGTACCGGAGTGGACGAAATAACGAGCCGGTCTATACCGCGCATAGTCAGGCTGAGGCTCCCGTGGCTCGCGGTAAGCATATTCAGCGGATTGCTCTGTGCTTTCATAACAGGATGGTTCGAGTATGAGCTGAAGTCGGTCATAGCGCTTGCGTTATTCATCCCGATCGTCCTGGGGCTTTCCGAAAGCACCGGAACGCAGTCGGCGACCATAGTGGTAAGGAATATGGCTCTTGGAAGGGCAAGTTTCAAGGATGTCAGGTGGCTGCTCCAGAAGGAGATACTGGTAGGCATCATCGTCGGCCTTGTCTGCGGGATGTTCGTAGGAGGGGTCGCTACGATGTGGCAGGAGAGCCCTAAACTCGGCGCAGTCCTTGCCTTCTCGATGTCGGCCTCGATAATGTTATCCGGTATCGTAGGTTCATTCCTTCCGTTCATATTCCGGAAATTCGGGTTTGACCCCGCGCTCTCCTCCGGGCCTATCGTGCTTGCAACATGCGACGTCATTACGCTTTTGATATATTTCAAAGTCTCAGGTTTTTTTCTCGCGGGCTAAAGGGGGCCCTTAAGGTCATCATATGAAAAATAAATATAAGATAGAGGTGTTCCCGAACCTGCATAAAGGTTACGAAATAAATATAGAGATCCCCGAATATACCTCGGTCTGCCCGAAGACGGGGCTCCCGGATTTCGGCACGATAACGATAAGGTATATGCCGGGCAAGTCGTGCATAGAATTGAAGTCGCTGAAATATTACATCATCGGCTACAGGAACATGGGGATATTCTACGAGAATGTCATCAATAAGATACTAAAGGACGTAGTGTCCGCGTGCAAGCCCAAATGGTGCGTCGTGACGGGTGATTTCAACGCGCGCGGGGGGATAAGGACGACCGTGACCGCCAAATACCGCGTGAAATAATGAAGATAACGACAAGGAACGGGGATAAAGGCAGGACGAAATTATGCGGCGGCAGGCCCGTATCCAAATGCGACCTAAGGGTAAAATCCCAGGGCATATTGGACGAGCTCATATCGTTCCTTGGCTTGGCGAAGGTAAAGGTAAGGGACCCCTCGGTCAGGAAGAAGATAGGGCTTATCCAGAGGGACCTTTTAAGGATAATAGGTTATATATCATCCGGCGGTGTCCGGGCGGGCTTCTCGGTAAAGGATTGCGACGTCAGGATGCTCGAGCAATTCGGCGACGCGGTCGAGGAAAAGATAAGGATGCCTTCGGGGTTCATAGTCCCCGGGGTGAATGAAAGCTCGGCCGTCCTGCACGTCGCCAGGGCGGTTGCGCGCCGCGCGGAATGCTCCGTAGTCGAGCTCGGAACAAAGATGGATATAGATCCGTGCATAACCGCCTACATTAACAGGCTGTCGGACCTTCTGTATGTCTTCGCTGTTTGTGAGGAGAGGGGCTCCGAGCCCGCCTGATATGGCCGCTTCCGGTCCTGTCGATATCCGCGTCCGCGGGATCTTCTCGTTCCTTGCCGGGCGTTATGACCTGTTCAACGCGCTCGCCAGCATCGGAATGGACCGGGGATGGAGGAGGAAGGCGGCCGGCTTGGCGCTAAGCGCCATAAAAACCGGTTCGTGCGTACTCGACCTCTGCGCCGGTACGGGAGACCTCGCCATCGAGATCGCGTCCAGGGACATGTATAGCCGCATAGCAGCGCTGGATTTTTGCCCTGAGATGATGGAGATCGGGAAGAGGAAGGCGCGCGAGAGAGGATTTGGCGGCCGTATAACCTGGACCGAAGGGGACGCCGCAGATATGCCTTACGCCGGCGGGACTTTCGACGCGATCACGTGCGGTTTCGCGCTGCGCAATATGTCGAAGGACCTTGATAAGGTATTCGCGGAATCGTGCAGGGTATTGAAAGCGGGAGGAACGATGGTAGCGCTGGACCTGACGCGCCCCGAGGGACGGACCAGGGCCATATTGCACAGGATATACCTTAAATGCGCGCTGCCCGTCATCGGGTTCATAATATACGGAAAGACATCCCCGTTCAAGTATCTCGGGGATTCTATAACGGGTTTTTACACGGCCGAAGAAGTCAAGGCTAAGTTACTGAAGGCGGGTTTCAGGGAATGCGGATACGAGCCGGTAGGCTTCGGCGCCGCGGGAATATACACGGCCGTAAAGTGACGTCTATCATATGAATAAAATATCGGTATGGCTGGCCGCGCCAAGGCCCCAGTTCTTTACGGCGGCAGTGGTGCCGGTCGCGTTGGGCGCCGCAGTCGCGTGGAACGGCACGGGCCTCATCGATTGGGGGCTCCTCTGGATCGCCATGTCAGGCGCAGTGCTGGCGCAGGCCGGACTTAACCTGACGAACGACTATTATGATTTTAAGAGCGGCACCGACGTGGTCAA
>JBAZFE010000044.1:0-10154 GCA_041653555.1 Candidatus Omnitrophota bacterium | reverse complement strand
GTCGTCGGAAATTACCTGACGAAGGATACGGAGTTCTTCATCAACCAGACCGGGCTCTTCCTGATCGGCGGGCCGCAGTCCGATACGGGAATGACCGGGCGCAAGATAATCGTGGATACGTACGGCGGGTCGACCCCGCACGGCGGCGGCGCGTTCTCGGGCAAGGACCCGACGAAGGTTGACCGCTCGGCCGCGTACATGATGAGGTATGTCGCGAAGAACATCGTTGCTGCCGGCCTGGCCGAGAAGTGCCAGCTGCAGATAGCGTATGTAATCGGAAGGGCTGAACCGGTTTCTGTCAATGTCGAGACGTTCGGCACCGGCAGGATCCCGAATGAGCGCCTCGTGAAACTCGTCAGGCAGAACTTTGACCTTACGCCGAAGGGCATAATCGAGACACTGGACCTGAGGGAACCTTTCTACAGGAAGACCGCGGCCTACGGGCATTTCGGCCGCGAGAACATGGGCTTCTCCTGGGAAAAGGCCGACAAGGCCGCGATACTCGCGAGGAAAGCATGAAATATCATATAAAGAACATAGGACTGAGCAAGAAGGGCAAGCTTCGTATTGAGTGGGCGGACGAGAATATGCCCGTCCTCCGGCTTATACGCAAGAGGTTTTTGAAAGAGAGGCCGCTGTCGGGCGTCAGGATAGCCTGCTGCCTGCACGTGACTACCGAGACGGCCGGCCTGGTCAGGACGCTTAAGGCCGGAGGCGCGGATTGCGTCGTGTGCGCATCGAACCCGCTCTCGACGCAGGATGACGTCGCGGCATCGCTCGTGAAGGACTACAATATACCGGTCTTCGCGATCAAGGGGGAGGACGACAAGACATATTACAAGCATATCAATGCCGCCCTCGACCACAGGCCGAATATCACGATGGATGACGGCGCTGACCTCGTCTCGACGATACACCAGAAGAGGCGCGGGCTCGTAGACTATATACTCGCCGGGACCGAAGAGACCACGACCGGCGTCATAAGGCTGAAGAGCCTTGAGAGCAAGGGCCTGCTCATGTTCCCGGTCATCGCCGTAAACGACGCGCTGACTAAACATATGTTCGATAACAGGTACGGGACCGGGCAGTCGACGATCGACGGGATAATAAGGGCGACGAACGAGCTGCTGGCCGGCACGAATTTTGTCGTGGCGGGCTACGGCTGGTGCGGCAAAGGCGCGGCGTCGCGCGCGAAGGGCTTGGGCGCGAACGTTATCGTCACCGAGGTCGACCCTCTCAGGGCGATCGAGGCGGTCATGGACGGTTTCAGGGTAATGCCGATGAAGGAAGCGGCTAAGATAGGCGACGTATTCGTCACCGTGACCGGCGATTGCAATGTCCTGAGCGGCGAGCATTACAAGGCGATGAAGGATGGCGCGATAATAAGCAACTCCGGCCACTTCAACGTCGAGATAGACATCCAGGCGCTTGAGCGCATGAGCAGGAAGAAGAGGAAGATAAGGGAGTTCGTGGATGAATATACGATGAAGGACGGCCGCAGGATAAACCTGCTGGGCGAGGGGCGCCTGATCAACCTGGCCGCGGCGGAGGGGCATCCCGCGCAGGTAATGGACATGTCCTTCGCGAACCAGGCGTTGTCGGCAGAATTCGTCGTGACGAATTCAAAACGCCTCCAAAACAAGGTCTACTCGGTGCCGAAGGATATCGACGAGAAGATAGCGAAGCTGAAGCTCGAGTCGATGAAGATAAAGATAGATATTCTCACGAAGGAGCAGAGGGAGTACCTCTCCTCGTGGGAAATGGGCACATAAAAGAAAGGGAGAAAGAAAATGGCGTTCATATCTTCTAAGCCGCTCTTCCAGAAAGCATATAAGGAAGGATACGCGGTAGGCGCATTTAACATCAACGACATGGAGATACTCCAGGGCATAACCGAGGCAATAGCCGAGGAGAAGGCCCCGGTGATCCTGCAGGTATCGGCCGGAGCGCGCAAGTATGCCCGCCACCAGTACCTGATACACCTGGTCCAGGCTGCTATGGAATGCACCGGCATAGACTGCGTGCTCCATCTCGACCACGGAGAGGATTTTGAGGTCTGCAAGGCCTGCGTGGACGGCGGTTTCTCCTCCGTCATGATCGACGGCTCGAAATACCCGTTCGCGGAGAATATCGCGCTTACGAAGAAGGTCGCCGATTATGCCCACGCAAAGGGCATACCGGTAGAGGCCGAGCTCGGTAAGCTTGCGGGCGTTGAAGACAGCATATCGGTCGCGGCGAAAGACGCGATCTACACCGACCCCGACCAGGCGGTCGAGTTTGTGAAGAAGACCGGATGCGATTCGCTCGCGGTCGCCATCGGGACGAGCCACGGCGCCTACAAGTTCAAGGGAGAACCCAACCTGGATTTCGAAAGGCTTGAGAAGATCAAGAGCCTGCTTCCCGGGTTCCCGCTCGTGCTGCACGGAGCGTCATCCGCGCCGGCCGACCTCGTTAAGAAATGCAACGATTACGGCGGGCAGATACCCGGAGCGAGGGGTGTCCCCGAGGAGATGATAGCCAGGGCGACCAAGATGGGCGTCTGCAAGGTCAATATAGATACAGACCTTCGCCTCGCTATGACGGGTGCTATCAGGAAGGTATTTGTAGAGACGCCGGGCGAGTTCGACCCGAGAAAATATCTCGGGCCCGCGCGCGACGCGATAAAGGAAGTCGTGAAGAGGAAGATCAAGTTCCTCGGCTGCGGCGGAAAAGCGTAGTCTAGGGGACGTGTCACTTTGGGACACTCCGCGATAAATAGTTAAAAGAAAATCCCTCTTTTTTACGTCTATATAGAGTAAAAGGAGGGATTTTCTATGCCCAGGATAAAGCGCAGGGTAGTAGATGGCGGAATTTACCACATATTAAACAGGGGACATAATAAGGATAAGATTTTTGAAGGAGCAACTGATTTTTACAGATTTAAGGAGATAATCGAAAGATATAAGAAGAAATACGGATTTGACCTTTATCATTACTGTATTATGCCTAACCATTTCCATTTATTGATGAAAATATCTAAAGCAGAAGAACTGTCTTTGCTGATGAAAGGTATCTGCCAGAGCTATGCCAATTACCATAGGAAAACATACGGACATACAGGTTACCTGTTCCAGAACAGATACAAAAGCATATTAATCGATGATGATTCGTACCTTTTGGAGTGTGCCAGATATATAGAAAGAAATCCCGTAAGAGCAAATATCGCTGAAAGAGTGTCTGAATACCCTTGGTCAAGCTACGGTCACTATGCTAAAGGGTACGGGGACAATCTGGTCTCAATAGATCCCCTGTTTGAAATAATGGCTAAAACTGACGAAGAAAGAAGAAGCGTTTATATTGAATACATTTCAAAATCTAGGCCCTACGAAGGAATCGTAGATGAGAAGATGGAGTCGTTTAAATAGTGGAGTGTCCCAAAGTGACACGTCCCCTAAGACCTGATCTCGGCAAGAAGGTAGATACCAAGGGCCGCGAATACAAAGTTCGCGGCCCATGCTGCAATTATGGGAGGCACAAACCCGCCTTTTCCGAGCGCAAGGGAGGTCGCGTTGGCGCCGTAAAAGACGAGCGCTATCACGATAGAGAGCCCCATACTCGCCATGGCCTTCGACCTTGTCCTCTTGAGGGCGAACGGGATCCCGATGAGCATTATGACGACGCTCGTGAACGGTAGCGCAAGCTTGTAATGCAAATCGACCAAAAGTTTTCTTGCTGTCGATTTGCTCTCGAGCGCGAGCAGGTGGATGTAATCCCTGAGCTGCGCGTAGTTCATGAAGTCGGGCTGGGTCTGCTTCTTTAAAAGGCTTTCAGGCGTCTCGTTGAAATCTATTATCTTCGGCGTCCGGAATATCGCGGGCTTGCCGAGGACATTGCCCTCGCGGTCGAACCTGAATGAGTCCGCGCCGTGGAATTTCCAGCTCTTACCGGTCCATTCCATGCTCTCCGCCGTGATCTTCCTCTTTAGGACCTGGTTATTGTCGTGCACCAGCATTACGACGTCCTTGAGCGTCTTTGCCTTCAGGTCGAACTCCCTGGCGTAGAAGAGCTTGCCGTCCCGCCCGAATACGGTTATATTCTCCAGCTTGTCGCCTTTTTCCTTCTGGTTCCTGTCGAAGCGCAGCTCCTTAATCGTATTCGATATGACCGCCGATTCGGGCACGACCTTGTCGTTGACCAGGAAGACGGCGAGGCTTATCGCGAAGCCCAGCAGTATAACCGGGGTTATGATGCGCAGCGTATCGACGCCGCTTGCCCTCAGCGCGATGATCTCGTTGTGGCGGTTGAGGTTAGAGAAGAGGAAGACGCTCGCGAGCAGGACCGCGAACGGTGTGGTCTGCACGAATATGAAAGGCAGCGAAGCCAGGTAATACGTCCTGATGATGCCGAAAGGTATGTTCTGTTTCACGAGCGCGTCGAGGTGCCCGAGAAGGTCGCCTACGACATAGAGCAAAAGGAACACGAAGAGGCAGTAGAGGAACGGCCAGATAAAACCCCTCGTGATATACCTGTCTATTATCTTCATTGTTCCGCTATCCAGAATATCATAACAGGCCCTATGACCCCGAATACGATGTTCGGGAGCCACATGCCGAGGGCAGGAAAGAGGATGCCCTTTATCGCCAGCGCTTCCCCGCCGAGCTGCAGCAGGTAGAAGGCCGCTATGACGAAGACGCTCAGGACGAACCCTATGGATTTCTCGCCGCGGCGGGCCATGAGCGCGAGCGGGATCCCGATCAATATGAAGATCAGCGACGAGAAAGAATAGGATATCTTCTTGTGCACCTCGATGAGCAGCGGCGTTGCGTTAACGCCCTCCGCCTTCAGCGTCTTTATCTCGCTGTTCAGTTCATCGATGGACATGTCCGATTTCTTCTTCTCGAACTTCAGGTCCCGGCCTTCCTTCAGGTCCAGCATCATTATGTAGGTCTTGAAGTTGAGCTTATAGAAATTGTTCGGGTCCTTCGGGTTCGGCTCATCAACGGTGCCGTTTATCAGCTTCAGCTTAATGGCATCCCTGTCCTTTATATAGTTTATCTCGCCTTTTTGCGCGATTATAGTCCGGGTAGGACGGCCTTCCTGCGGCTGGTATATCCTGATATTCGTAAGCTTGTTCTTGTCGATCCCGTAGATGAAAACAATGTAACCTTTAAAGGCCTTTATGAACGTGCCTGCCTCGAGGTAAGCGGCAGGGTTTTTAGCGCCTATCTGAGCTACGAGCTTCCTCGTCTCGAACCTGAGCCTCGGGAGTATCCAATCGTTCAACTCGTACGATATAAGGCTGATGACCAGGCCGACCATTATCAGAGGCATGACCAGCTTATAGATGCTGATGCCGCTCGCGCGCATGGCGATTATCTCGTTATCCGACGAGAGCCTGCCGAATGTCAGCAGCGTGGCGGTCAGGACCGAAATGGGGACCGTAAATGTGAAGAGCCACGGCAGCATATAGCAGAAGAGCTTGCATACCGAGAGGAAATCGACGCCCTTGTTCACGACGAGGTCTGCGAGCTTTATCATATTGCCGGCCATGAACGCGAACGTCGTGATGACGAACGCGAAGACGAAAGGCCCGGCAAGCTCCATCAGTATATAACGCCTGATTATCCTCATTTCAGTTTCCCCGCGCGAGGGTGAACGCGAATACTTTTTTCGCGCCGGCGGATTTTAAGGTCTTCGCGCATTCATGGAGGGTGGCGCCCGTGGTCATTACGTCGTCGACAAGCATCACGGTCTTATCCGCGAAGGCCGCGTCCTGCCTGACAAGGAAAGCCCCCTTGATGTTGCGCAGGCGCTGTTCCCTGGAAAGGCCGGCCTGCTGGGGCGTGTACCTGACCCTCTTGATCCATTTGCTCTCGAGCTTCTTGTTGAAGCGTTTGGCGAGATGCCCGGCGATCAGCTCGGACTGGTTGAATTGCCTCTCGCGGAGCTTCACCGGATGGAGGGGGACCGGGACGAGCATATCGATATCGTTGAAGTTCATATTCTTTTCGGCGTATTCCGACATGAGCCCGCCCAATATCTTCGAGAGGTCCTGTTTGCCGTTGTATTTCATCAGGCAGATGCACCTCTTGACGATATCGTCGTATCCGGCTACATGGTATGCGGCGTCGAAGGCGAGGCCATTTTCGGTAAAGCTCCAGTGGGGCGTGTCCGCGTATCTCATTATCCTGTCGTTGCAGGGGCCGCATAGCCGCGCGGCCTTCACCTCGCGTATCCTGTTGCTGCAGATAAGGCAATCCTGCGGATACAAGAGGTTAAGGAGCGTAAGGTAGAAATTTCCGGTCGATGTAAAAATCGTCCTTAACATTTGCTATAAAATAGCATAATATCGACGAGGTGTCAATTGACTTCCGCCCCGCATGGGCATATAATGTACCGCATGAAGAAAGCCATCTCGTTCATTCTCGCGTTGTCCATGTCCTCATTTACGGCGGCGAACCTGCCTGCGGATGAAGAAGTGAACCCGCAGGAAGCGTTCATAAACATGATCCAGAAAGACACGTTCAAGTATTTCTGGGAAGAAGCCGACCCCGACACGGGGCTCGTGGCGGATAACTCCACCAGCGGCGCCCCGTGCAGTATCGCGGCGACCGGGTTCGGGCTCGCGGCGATATGCATAGGCCACAGCAGGGGCTGGATAACCTACGATGAGGCCTACGACAGGGTCTTCAAGACGCTGAAGACCTTCAGGAACACGCTGGAGAGCGAGCACGGTTTCTACTACCATTTTGTCGACATGAAGACCGGCAAGAGGGCGTGGGATTCCGAGCTCTCGTCCATTGATTCCGCGCTCTTCTTTGCGGGCGCGCTTTTCGCGGGGCAGTATTTCAAGGGCACCGAACTGGAGCGGCTCGCAAACTCCCTCTATTACGAAGCGGACTGGCATTGGATGACCAACGGGACCAGCCTGATATGCATGGGATGGAGCCCTGAGAACGGTTTCCTCGGGTCATATTGGGACTGGTACAACGAGGGGGTCATCGCTTATGTCCTCGCGATAGGTTCGCCGACATACCCCATATCACCCGACTGCTGGAAGGCGTGGAGGAAGCCGGTAGGGGAATACGGCGGTTATAAGGTCGTATACTCGTTCTTCGGCAGCCTGTTTACCTACCAGTTCGCGCACGCGTGGGTCGATTTCAGGAACATAGACGACAACGGAATAAACTATTGGGACAATTCCGTCAATGCCGTCCTGGCTAACAGGCAGTTTTGCATAGATAACGCGAGATCCCACAAGGGATACGGCGAGGACGGATGGGGCCTGACCGCGGGCGAGGGGCCGCTGGGCTATAAGGGATACGGGGCGAAGCCCGCTGATAGGACGGTCCAGGACGGGACGATAAACCCGTACGGGATGGCCGCATCGATGCCGTTCGTTCCCGGACAGGCGATAAAGTCGGTAAAGAAGATTTACGACAGGTACGGCAAGAGCGTATACGGGAAGTACGGTTTCAAGGCGGGATACAACCTCGATAAGAGGTGGTGGTGCGACAGTTATACGGGAATAGACCAGGGCATCACGGTGCTGATGATCGAGAACTACAGGACCGGCATGGTCTGGGATTATTTCATGCGCAACCAGTGCGTTAAGGACTGGATCGAGTTATGCGGATTTACGGTTAAAGCCCCTTGAACGGATGCGGATATTATGCGATAATACCCGCGGAGGATACAGATGACGAGGATAGAAGATAAACTATTCGTGAACAGGTTCAAGCTGGGGCCTGAGCCCCACATAAAGGTCAAGGACAAGGACCTTTGCCTGAAGTGCCAGAACAAACAATGCTCCATAGGATGCCCGTCGGACTGCTGGAAGATAAACGACAAAGGAATCGCCGAGGTCAACGTTGACGGGTGCCTCGAATGCGGTACATGCCGTGTGATCTGCGATGAATTCCAGAACGTTGACTGGAACTACCCCCAGGGCGGATTCGGAATTCTCTACCGGCACGGTTAATAACCGTCCCACCCCAAATCAGGAGATATGTTATGCCCAAGAGAGACGTAAGGATACTGGAATCAGCCGTAAAGATGGAGCTCGACGGCCGCAAGTTCTACCTGCAGGCCGCGAAGACGGCAAAGAACGCCATCGCGAAGAAACTCCTCGTGTCGCTGGCCGACCAGGAATTGACGCACATTGAGCGCATCAAGGAGATAAGCGAAGGCCTTAAGAATGAGCAGGACTGGGACGATTTCCAGGGAGTGATAAACAGGCAGGCGAAGAAGAAGCTCGCGCTCGTGTTCAAGAAGCTTTCCACCGCGGAAGTAAGGAAGCTGAAGGCCGACCCCTCCAACATCAAGGCGATAGATATCGCGATGAAGAAGGAGACGAAAAGCTACGATTATTACGACAAACAGTCGAAGGAAACAGGAATAAGGATAGCGAAAGTATTCTATAACAGCCTTAAGAAGGAAGAGGAGCACCACTATGAACTCCTCGAAGAAGCGTTGACCCTGCTTTCGGACTCCGTCTCATGGTTCGTGAAGACGGAGGGAAGGGTGATGGAAGGGTGACGGGGGGAGACCAACGGATGGACGCGGTCGAGTTAAAAAAAGGCGTCTACTGGGTAGGCGCCGTCGACTGGAACGTAAGGACCTTCCACGGGCACACTTATTCGACCGCCCGCGGCACGACCTACAACTCCTACCTGATAAACGACGATAAGGTAACGCTGATAGATGGCGTGTACGCGCCGTTCACCGGAGAACTCATAAAGAAGATACGCGATGTCGTGCCTCCGGAAAAGATAGAGAATATAATCGTAAACCACATAGAGCCGGACCATTCCGGCGCACTCCCCGAACTCCTCAAGCTCTGCCCGGACGCCAAGCTCTACGGCACGGCGAAATGCAAGGAAGGCCTCCAGAAGCAGTACTACGGCAATTGGGATGTCAGGGTCGTTAAGACCGGCGACAAGCTCAATATAGGGAAGAGGACGCTAAGTTTTATCGAGGCGCCGATGATACACTGGCCCGACAGCATGTTCACATATTGCGCGGAAGAGGAGATATTGTTCCCCAACGACGCTTTCGGCCAGCACTACGCGTCATCGGAAAGGTTCGATGACGAGACGGACCGGTGCGCGCTGATGGAGGAGGCGTCCAAATATTACGCGAACATCCTGTGGCCGCTTGGCGGCATTATAGCCAGGAAGATCGAAGAGATAAAGAAGATGGGGCTTCCGATAAAGATGATCGCTCCGAGCCACGGGATAATATGGCGCGGGGACCCCATGGAGATCGTTAACGCTTATGCCTCATGGGCGAATAACAAGACGAAACGTAAAGCGGTCATAGTTTACGAGACGATGTGGGGCTCCACGGAAATGATGGCGAGGGCGATAGCGGGCGGCCTAACAGAAGCGGGCGTCGACGTGAAATTGTTCGATATCGCACTTTCCGACAGGACCGAGGCCGCGAACCAGATGCTCGACGCTAAGGCGTTCGTGATAGGCTCGTCCACCCACGACAACGGCATGCTTCCGTCGATCGCCTCATTTCTCGGGCTGCTCAAGGGTTTCAAGCCGAAGGACAGGATAACCGCGGCGTTCGGGTCCTACGGATGGGCCGGAGGCGCGGTGGCGGAGATCGAAGGGATGCTGAAAGGGGGCGGCATGGAGATCGCATTGCCGTCGGTATCGGCCAAGTTTGTGCCCGACGCCTCAGAGCTGGAACGCTGCCGGGGCCTTGGGACAGAGATCGCAAAAAAGATCGCCTGAACAGGGAGAAGAGAATGGGCAAATATCGCTGCACGGTCTGCGGATATATCTATGACCCGGCCATCGGCGACGCGACGCAGAATGTCGCGCCGGGCACGCCTTTCGAGAAATTGCCTGACGGGTGGGTCTGCCCCGATTGCGGGGTAGGCAAAGAGATGTTCGAGAAAGCATGACCCGGGGCTGCCTATGAAGATAGCTATCGTAGGCAACGGAATAGCGGGGGTAACTGCCGCGAAATACATATCGGAGAACCTTCCCGGGGCCGCGATAACCATCTTCACCGACGAAGAGTACAATTATTACCCGAGGCCGCTGCTCGACAGGCTGCTTTCGGGATCGGCGGACCTTAACGGCATGTTCCCCTATAACGATGAATGGTACAGGAAGAAGGGGATACGCGTCTCCCTCGGCGACAGCGTAACGGATATAGAT
>JBAZFE010000043.1:0-10583 GCA_041653555.1 Candidatus Omnitrophota bacterium | reverse complement strand
GCAGAGGCCGAGGGAGACTTCCTTGAAGTTCCTCTTCCTCGAGGCGACCGAGAGCGTCTTTGGATGTCTTCGACCCTCGGGGCACGGCTCGAGCGGGACCTCGTTCTTGTATTTGAACTTCTTGGATAGCATATCGAACCTCTTCTCTCCGGTGAGGGCCGCGTCTATCGCCTCGGCGGCCATCTTGCCCTGCGCCATCGCCTCTACGGCCGTGGCGGGGCCCATGACGAGGTCTCCGCCGGCGTAAAACTTCGGGCTTACCGTCTGCATCGTAGAACGGTCGACCTTCACGGTCCCGTCCTCGTTCGTATCTATTCCCACGTTCTTGATGAATCCCGAGTCGACCCTCTCGCCTATCGCGATGATGACCGTGCCGCAGGGGACCGTCTGTAATTCGTTCGTAGCCACGGGCCTGCGCCTTCCGGACAGGTCATAATCGCCGGGTTTCATCTTCGATATCTCTACGCCCGCGACCTTGCCCTTATCGCCTTTTATGGATCTCGGGGCGGCGAGGAATATGAACTTGATCCCTTCGCGCTCGGCTTCCTTAATCTCTTCTTTATTCGCCGGCATATCCGCTTTCTCGCGGCGGTAGACTATCGTGACATCGGAGCCGAAACGGAAAGCGCTGCGCGCCGCGTCTATGGCGACATTGCCCGCGCCGATCACGGCGACCCTCTTGTCGAGCGCAACCTTTTTGCCCGAAGCTATCTGTTCGAGGTATTCGGTGCCGCGCAGGACGCCCTTGAAGTCCTTGCCCGGTATGTCGAGGGCCATCTCCTTATACGCGCCGGTCGCGATGAATACCGCGTCGAAATTCTTCTCGAGCGAACGGAGCCTCTCCGAAGTCACCTTCGAATTGAAGACAATCTTCACTCCGCAGTCCCTGATGAACTTGATCTCGCGCTCGAGCACGTCCTTAGGAAGCCTGTACGACGGGATGCCGTACATCAGTATCCCGCCCGCCTTCGGCTTCGCCTCGAAGACCGTTACCGCGTGCCCAAGGCGCGCCAAATAATACGCCGCCGTAAGCCCCGCGGGGCCCGCGCCGACTATCGCGACTTTGCCCGCAGGCATACCGGTCGACGGAGCGCGTTCCTTCAATATAGACCTCATTATCGCCTTATCCTTGCCGTACTTGTGCAGGTTATCGGCGACGAAACGGTGTATCTCTCCCTGCGATACCGGGTCGTCGATGTCTTCCCTGCGGCAGCGCAGCTTGCAGTGGAAATGGCATATCCTCCCGGAGCTCGCCGGGAACGGGTTATCGCGGAGTATCATGTCGTACGCGTCTTCCATCTTCTTCTCGTTCACCAGTTCGAGGAAGCCCGGTATGTTCATATGCAGCGGACAGCTGTTCTCGCAAGGCGAAAGGAAGAGCGCCTGGCATATGCCCGCGTCGCAGCGCTTGTTCTTTATATGGTCCTCGTACTCGTCCCTGAAATATTTCAGCGTCGTGAGCACGGGGTTCGGCGCCGTCTGGCCCAGCGCGCATACCGCAGTGTCTTTTATCGTCCTGCCGAGGTCCTCGAGCGTCTTAATGTCCTCTATCCTGCCCCGGCCCTCGGTTATGTCCTTGAGGATCTTGAGCGCCTGCTGCAGTCCTTCACGGCACGGCGTGCATTTGCCGCATGACTCCGACGTCGTGAACTCGATGAAGTAACGCGCGACATCGACCATGCAGTTGTCCTGGTCCATGACGACCATGCCGCCCGAGCCGAGGATCGCGCCCAGTTCCGCGAGCGTCTCGTAATCTACCTTCGAGCCGAATAATTTCGACGATATGCATCCGCCGGACGGGCCGCCGCTCTGGACAGCTTTTATTACCTTGTTCTTGCCGCTTCCTTCGCCCATCTGGTATATCAGCGAAAGCAGCGGTGAGCCGAACGGAAGTTCGACGAGGCCGGTGTTCTTGACCTTTCCGACGAGCGAGAATACCTTTGTGCCCGCGCTGGCAGAGGTGCCCGTCTGCGCGAACCACGCGCCGCCGCGCGATATTATCGCGGGGACATTGCTCAATGTCTCGACGTTATTTATATTGGTGGGTTTGTCCCACAGGCCTTTTTCGGCCGGATAAGGCGGCCTGGGCCTCGGACGGCCCGGCAGGCCTTCGAGCGAGAATATCAGCGCGGTCTCCTCGCCGCAGACGAACGCGCCGGCGCCCTCGACTATCTTTATATCGAAATCGAAACCGGTATTGAGGATGTTCTTGCCCAGCAGGCCGTACTCCTCTGCGTCCTTGATCGCCTTCCTGAGCCTCTCGACCGCAAGCGGGTATTCCGCGCGTATATAAACGATGCCCGTGTCCGTGCCCATCGTGTACGCTGCGATCGCCATGCCCTCAATGATCATATGCGGGTCGCTCTCTATCTCGTTGCGGTTCATGTACGCGCCGGGATCGCCCTCGTCGGCGTTGCAGACGACGTATTTCCTGTCGGCCTTGATATTTCGCATGATGTCCCACTTGCGCCAGGTGGGGAAGCCCGCGCCGCCGCGGCCGCGAAGCTTCGAGACCTTCATCTCCTCGATGACCTTCTCGGGCGACATCTCAGTGACCGCCTTATAAAGCGCGTGGTATCCGCCTATCGCTATGTAATCTTCGATGTTCTCGGGGTCTATGAGGCCCAGATCCCTCAAGACTATCTTCTTCTGCCCCTTGAAGAACGGCACCTCGTCCCACATCGGTATGCCGGGGAAACCGCGGCCGTAGGCCGCCTTGCTCGTTATGTGGTCCCATTCCTCGATCTTACAGAGGGCCCTTTCCCTGTATATTTCGCCTTTCAGCGTCTTCTCCACTATCTTTGCGGCGTCTTTAGGAGTGACCTTCTGCAATATTACGAGCGGTTTTCCGGGAAGGTAGACGTTAACGAGCGGCTCGTTCGCGCAGAAACCGAAGCAGCCCACTTTTCCGAGCAATATGCCGGACCTTTTCCTGCGTATCTCCTTATCGAGCGCCTTATATACTTCTTCGGCGCCGTTGCCCATGCCGCATGTGCCCATGCCGACCGAGATGCGCGGGCGTCCGGAGAATATCTCCTTGAAACGCTTATCCCTCAAGATGTCCAGGTGTTTTATGTCGGATATCCTCATTTCTTCTTTCCTCCGCGGCTGAGTTCCTTCACTATCCTTGCGAGCTTGCTCTCGTTCATATGCACATGGATCTTGTCGTCCACGACGACGACGGGCGCCAGCGCGCACTGGCCGAAACACGCGACCGTCCTTACGGTGAACTTGTTATCCGGCGTCGTGAAATACGATTCGCCCTCGTCGAACGCGCCCTTTATGCCGAGGGACCCTTCGAGGTGCTCAAGCAGCGCCTTCGAACCCTTCGTATGGCACGCGGTGCCCCTGCAGACGATTATCGAGTGCTCACCCTGGGGTTTCAGGTTGAAGAACGCGTAAAATGTGGCGACGCTGTATACTTTCGAGAACGGCAGCCCAAGGCTTTCCGCGATATACTCCAGTGTCTGGCGCGGGAGGAAATTGTGCCTGTTCAGCTCCTGGGCCTCTTCCATGATGCCGAGCAGGTTGCCTGGGGAATCCCTGTGCTTGTCTATGATCCTGTCGACTGCCGCAGCGTCGACCTCCCTCTCCGAAACCGCTTTCATGCGCGTTCTCCTTTTAGTTTGTATATAAGGCTTTCGAGTTCCGAAGCCATGTCAACGTTAGAGACCGATACGCCCTCGGGCAGGACCAGGTTGACCGGCGCGAAATTCAGGACCGCCTTCACCCCGCAGCGCGCGAGCTCCTCGCCGACCTTCTGGGCGAAATCCGCCGGGACAGCAAGGACCGCGATCCGTATTCCCTTCTTCCTTAATATATCCTTCATGCGCGAGGTGTCTTCGATCCTCACGCCCTGGCGCACCTTGCCTATCCTTTCGGGGCTGCTGTCGAATGCCGCCACTATCCGGAGGTTCAATTCGTGGAAGCCCGAATATCCGAGCAGGGCTGAACCGAGCTTGCCCGCGCCGACTATCGCGATCTTCCATACCGCGTCGGTCCCGAGGATCTTCTCTATCTCCCTCGTGAGCCTCGCGACATCGTAGCCTACGCCGCGCTTTCCGAAGCCTCCGAAATAAGAAAGGTCCTTCCGGAACTGGACGGGCGTGACGTTGAGGAACCGCGTGATCTCCTCGGACGAGGCGACATCCACTCTCTTCTTTCCAAGCATCCTTAAGCTTCTAAGGTAGAGGCTTAACCGGCTTGCCGTATCCTGGGGAATATATCTCTTTGATCTGGACATTGTTCCGTTTTTCACAAACAATCGGATTATATCACCAAATTAACCTTGTTGTCATTAAAAATATCGGCTGCGGGAGTTCGCGGGTCAGTCGCCCGTGAGAGCGGCCTTTATGCTGTTCATGAGGTCGTGTATCTTGACCGGTTTCGCTATGAAGCGCTTGCCCTCGAGCAGGTATCCGTCATCCTTGACTTCCCTTTCGGTCACGACCGCGGTAAGGAAGATGATCGGTATCTTCCTCGTATCCTCTTCCTTCTGGAGCGCCGCCGCCACCTCATACCCGCCCATCTTCGGCATCATTACGTCGAGGATGACCAGGTCCGGCAAAAGCTCCTTGGCCTTCTTTACTCCCTCCGCGCCTTCATTGCTGACCGTGACCTTGAATTCCTCGGTAGCCTCGAGGGCCTTCTTCACGAAATGGCAGAAATCTTTTTCGTCATCGATGACAAGTATCTTCTTCTTCATCAGGCATCCTCCATTTAGGCAAGCGGGAATATCATCTTTACTATCGTTCCGCGCCCGAGCTTGCTGTCTATTGATATATTACCCTTATTATTGTCAATAATCAACTTCGTTATGAAGAGCCCCAGGCCGGTCCCCTTCTCGGACTTGGTCGTGAAGAACGGCTCGAAAAGCTTCGACATGTTCGCTTCGGAGATGCCCGGGCCGTTGTCCGATATCTCGATAATGCATACCGGCTTAGCGAAATAAAATTCCGAATGCTCTTCCCTGTAGGCCTTTATCGTCACCTTCCCGCCGGTCTTGGCCATGGACTCCGCGGCGTTCATTACCATGTTTATGATTGCCTGCTGCATCTCGTTCTTATCGGCCATGAACTCCATCGGCTCGACGGAAAGCTCCGTATTGATCTTTATCTCTCCGGTCGGCGAGGAGTACTTGAAGAACGGCAGCGTGTCGTTTACGAGCTCCTGCGGCCTTATCTTCTCGAGTTTGATCTCGGACGGGCGCGCGAACTTCAGCAGCTTCTTTATGATGTCGTCCGCCCTGAGCGTGGACCTCTTTATGATGTCGAGGTCCCCCTTGAGGTCGTTGTCGCTCGTTCCCAGCTTCATCTCCAGGTATTCTATCCCGTTCAGGATTATACCGAGGGGGTTCTTTATCTCATGCGCGAACGATGTGGAGAACTTTCCGAGCGCCGAGAATTTTTCCGCCTGTATGAGCCGGTGCTGCGTCTCCTTCAGGTCTATGTAGGCCTTCTTCAGCTCCTCTTCGGACTTTCTCCGCTCCGTGATGTCGCGTGATATGCCCGCGATGCCTATTACCTCGCCCTTGTCATTGAACATGGGAGTCTTTACGGTCTCCATCCATGCCATATTGCCGTCCGCCAAAAAGAGGGGCTCGCATATTATCTTCTGCTTTCTCGAGAACATGACCTCTTTGTCGTCCGCAAGATATCTTTCGGCGGCGTCCTTCGGCCAGATATCGGAATCCGTCCTCCCTATCAGCTCCGCGGGCTCCCTGCCGCATGCCTTCGCGAAAGGCCCGTTCACCACTATATACCTGCTCTCCAGGTCCTTGAGCCACGCAAGGTCCGAAATATTCTCGAGGATCGCTTCCTCCTGTATCTCGGCTTCGCGGCTCCTGATGTTCGCGGCCTCCAGAGCGGCCGACTGCTCGAATGATGCGCATATTACCCTGGTTATCTCGCCGAACTCGTCATTACTTTTCCTGAGGGGCGCGAGCGGCGCCGGGTCCCTCTTCTTGAGCGACTCCGAGACGAGTCTCAGCGGGGACGATACGAGGTGGACGACCGAGATAAAGAACACAAGCAGCGAGACCGAGGCAAGCAGGCCGAAGATGAAGATGATGGTCTGGCCCGTCACGTTATAATGCTTTATGCTCTCCGACCTGAAAGAGACGGCGATCTTGGCTAAGGGCTTTCCGTCCCAGCCCCTAAGCTCCCTCAGGAATCTTGATTCGCCCGACATTATATTTGCGGAACTGTCAGGGACCTGCCTCTCATACACGGACGCGAACCTTACCTCCGTCCCTGTCAGGGACGCCAGTTCGCGGAGGGACTTTTCGTCCCAGAGGATACCGGCGAACAGGTATCCCTGCGGTTCGGTCTTCCTTAAGATGTCTGCGGTCGGGTGTATCGTCGCGCCGCGGACCTCCATTATATTTTTTCCCACGCGGATAAAAAAATGGCAGAACCTTGAATCCCTGAATAGGCGGGAGACGGCTCCTTTAGAGAGCGGAAGCTCCTCTATGGGCCCGTCCAGGTTCCAGAAGGAATATACGTTCGAGTGATCCTTGCGGAGGATCCACATTGAGTTGACATTGAAGACGGCCAGCGAAGCGTCGATATTCTCTGAAGCCCACTCCTTGTCGCCGGTCTTCACGAATTCAACCATCTCGTCCCAGAACGTGTAGTCCTTGACCAGGGCCTCGAGGCGGTTGTTCCTGAGGGCGACGATCTTATCGAACGCTATCTCCTCGCGCGCGCGGCCCAAAGCGAAGATCCCCGCGAGCCTCTTGACCTCGAAGTTGCGTTCGAGCGCTATCGCGGCGGCGACCGCCATCATTATCGCGAGAAAAAGCAAGATTAATTTAGTCCGTATCTTCATCGGCCAGCAGACCTCCGGTACCTCTGTTTATGATACCTAAATGCCGGTGCCCGCGTCAACGGGAATCGGGCCGCATCCGGTAGTACAGGTCGAGATAGGTGTGCATGCGCGCGCTGTCGGGGGAATACTCCAATGTCCTCTTATAGAACGCTTCCGGGTCGCTCCAGTAACGGTTCTGTTTTGCGGTCGCGGCCGTGTACGCGAACAGCATGACCGCCATAAGCGCGACCGCGGCGGTCCTCGTCCGTTCCATCCGGTAAAGGTATATGACGGCCGATGACAGTATCACATAAAAACCGAAGGAAGGCAGGTAGAGCCAATGCTCCGCCATGTAAGCGCCTAACGGGAATATGTTCGATACGGGTATCAGCCCGATAATGAACCATGCGGCGGAAAAGAATATAAGGCCCCTCGAGTTCCTCCTGCTGAAGATGAAATAAGCGCAGAGCCCGAACAGCAGCAGCCCCGTGATGACCTGCGGGTCGTTGAAATTGAACACCTTCCTGCCGTACTCCATATGGAGGTTATAAGGCAAAAACAACATCCTGACATAGTCGGAGAACGCCGCGAAGGACCCGGCAACGCGCTGCAGAGCGGAGGCGGGGCTATGGTAGTGCGGCAGCATTGACTTCAGGGCAAACGACCTCATCAATATATATGCCGCCGTGGCTATCACGAACGGTGCTATATCCGCGAGCCTCAGCCTGCGCCTGAACGAATAATGGTAAAGCGGTATGAAGGCCAGGAGTATCAGCCCGCCCTCGCGCGACAGCAGGGCGCAGAGGCAGCACAGCGGAAAAAGCAGGTAATACTTGATATCGGAAGTATCGAGGTATTTTATATAACAGATAAGGCACAGGAAGACGAAGAGCGCGCAGAGAGGATCGGCCCGGCCTGATATATATGATACCGCTTCGGTATTCACCGGGTGGACCGCGAAAAGAGCGGCGGCCAGGAATGAAAGAAGGCCTTCTTTCGACAGGAGCCTTACGAACCAATAGATGCTCAGCGCCGTAAGTATGTGCAGGGCGAGGTTCGTGAGGTGGTATCCCGTATAACTTAAGTTCCAGAAGCGGAAATCGACGGCATAGCTGAGGATCTGCAGCGGACGGTAAAAACCCGAGCTCACTTCCTGCCCTATCCCGGCGCCGATGTTCTCGGCAAAGAGCTGCACCGCGCCGGAGAGGTCCCTTATATGGAAATTCAGCACAACCAGCGTGAGGTCATCGAGCAGGAATTTCCCGAAGAGGGAACTCCTGTAAGCTAACACGCTGAGCAAGACTATCCCGGCGGCGTACAAGAGGGGCTTTTTGTCCCTAGACATTGAACCTTATGTTTAGGATGTCTCCGTCCTCGACTATGTAGTCCTTTCCCTTCAGGTAGAGCTTGCCCGCTTCCTTGACCTTGTCTTCGCTCCCGAGCCCGAAGAGATCGGACAATTTTATGAGTTCCGCCCTTATGAAGCCTTTCTGCAGGTCGGAATGTATCGCTCCCGCGGCTTCAGGCGCCGGCGAGTCGCGCTTAATCGTCCACTGGCGGACCTCGTCCTCGCCGACAGTGAAAAAGGATATAAGGTTCATGGCTTTTATGCAAAGCCTTGTGAGCATGTTAACTGCCGGCTCTTCGATCCCGAGCGCCGCGAGGAACTCCTGCTTTTCCTTCTCGGTCTCGAGCGAGGCTATCTCCGACTCTACTTTGGCCGATACGAGCATTACTTCTATCTTAAGGGGTTCATATGCCTTCTGCAGCCCGGCAAGGAACTCCTTGTTCTTCAGGTCGTCCTCGGAGACGTTCACCGCGAGCATCATCTCCTTCAGCGTGACGAACGGATAGCTCGCGATGGCCTTCTTCTCCTCGGGCTTCAGTTCGAGCAGGCGCAGCGGGATCTCCTTTTCGAGATGCGCCTTGATCTTCAACAGCACATCCCTCTCCTTCGACTTCGCCTCATCCTTCAATTTCCTCAGCTCCAGCTCGACCCTCTCGAGGCGTTTCTCCACGAATATGAGGTCGTGCAGGATAAGCTCGGCGTTGACGCTGTCGATGTCGCGCTTCGGGTCGACAGTCCCGCTTATATGGTAGACGGAGTCGTCCGCGAACTGCCTGACGACATGGCAGAGCGCGTCGGTCTCGGCGATGTCCTTGAATATATCGCCCTTCGTGATCGCGTCCTTCTCTATCTTCGGCAGCAGCTCGATATCGATGCGGGCGCGGACGTGCTTCTTCGGGTTATACATCGCGACAAGCTTATCGAAGCGGGGATCCTTTATCTCGGCGATGCTCTTTATGTTCTTGCCCGAGGCGAGGTCCTTCTCCGTTATCTCGTGCTCTGTAAGCAGCTCGAAGAGCGTCTTCTTACCGGTCTGCGGAAGCCCAATGATCCCTATCTTCATCTATATTTTCTCCAGGTTGGATTATACACCTAAACGGGCGTCGAGGACAACCACGATAACTTCCTGTTGTTGTACTTCCACTCCTTCACTATCGAATGCCCCATGAAACGCAGCAGCGCGTTCCTGAAATGCAGGCCCGCAAGCAGGTAGAACGCCCCGGCTAGCGAATAATACCTCATATAGGCCCTCAGTACTCCGAGCTGCAGCTCCCTGGCGGAGAGAAGTTTCGGCCTGAATACTATATGCTGGCCGTCGTAAAGGTTCCAGTCCTTCGTGAATATCCTCTTCTCGGCCTCGAGGTCCTTGTATACCTTTGTGCCGGGGAACGGCGTCAGTATCATCATCTGTATCGTGTCTATCTTCTGTTTGACCGCGAACCTGAACGTCTCCCAGACGGTCTTCATGTTATCGTCGTCGCCGCCGAGAACGAACATGCCGTGCACTTTTATATTCCTCTTATGGAAGGCGCGTATCGCGTCTATTATCTGGGCTACGGTCTGCTTCTTATCGTAGGCTTTCAGAGTCTTCTCGTTGACCGACTCGAAGCCGACGCAAACCGCCTTGCAGCCCGCCTTGGCCATGAGTTCCAGCATGCGGTCGTCTTTAGTGACGTCGCAGCGGACCTGGCATGCCCAGTTCTTTATATCATACTTCACCAGCAGGTCGAGCAGTTTATAGGTGCGCCCCGGAGCCGCGGCGAAATTGTCGTCGCAGAAGAATACGGATTTCCTGCCGTTGGATTCCAGTTCTCCCATCACGTTCTCGGCGCTCCTGAAACGGTACTTGCGGCCGAACATCTTAGTGACGGAACAGAAACTGCAGTCATGGGGGCAGCCCCTCGACGTCGAGACCGGTACGGCCAGCGAGCGGGACCTGTCGCCCTTTATCAGCGTAAAATCCGGGTACGGGAGCGAGTCGAGGTCCTCGACAGGCCTGCCCTTCACTATCGGCTCGGTTATCCTGCCTTCTACAATGTCAACGATGACCTCTTCGGCCTCGCCTATTACCACCTGCCTCGCGTGCTTTATGGCTTCCTCGGGCAGCAGGCTCGCGTGGACGCCTCCCATTATGACCTTCTCCCTCGGGAACCTGTCCGCGATCTCGTATCCGCGCTTAGCGGTGGAGGTCAGTATCGAGATGCCGATAAGGTCCGCCTCCAGTCTATCGTAATCGGGCTTTAAGATATCCTCGTTGTATATCTCGACCTCATGTCCCCTGGCCTTCAGTATCGTGCCGAGGTAGATGGGTCCGAGCAAAGGCATTGATATCCTGCTGTATACGTTGGCTTCCGTAGAACGCGGCTCAATAAATACGATCTTCATAGTGCACCTGCTTTCTTTTCACCCGCTATGCTTATAAACAAAA
>JBAZFE010000042.1:0-10886 GCA_041653555.1 Candidatus Omnitrophota bacterium | reverse complement strand
TTGCTGAACACGTCGAAATCGACATCGAACTGTATCGTGACCGTGTCGGCAAGGTTGCGGTTGTTATAGCGCTCAAAGCCAACGAGCATCGAGACGTTGTCGGAGAACTTCCACGAACCGCCGAAGTTCCACGAACCGTATGAGCTCTTCGTCCCCTGGTACTCGACGCAAAGCCATAATTTGTCCGAGATCTCGGGCATAGTCCTCTCCCACGCGCCGAAGAACCCGTCGTTGTCCTTTTCGCCGTTCTGGTCAAGCAGGAGCTTGTCGTTGCCGTTGAAATAACCGGCCGAGACCCTGCCGAGGTTAAAGTCGCCGGCCTTGAACGTCTTGGCGGCCTTTCCGTATATTATGTTGTAGTTCGTCCTGTCCTCTTTCGTGCCTATGTCATAAGCGCCCACAGCCAGGGCCGGGAAGAACTCCCCGAAAGCGCCTTCCGGTATCCCACCTTTTGCGTTGAAATACATCGGGTAATCGTCCAGGTCACCGAGCCCTGTCTTGTGGTCGAAACCTGCCTCAATATTGAACTTTTCGAACGGCAGGACGCCGACGGTAAGGCCTTCGTTCGTTACCGTGTCAGGCCTGTTCCCGGCCGAGTCCCTGCCCGTAGGAAGGTACATGTCGCCTGTTATGTGCATGACGCCATAGGCCTGGACATCCGTGGAAGGGGCCCATATGTGGGTAGTCGCGGTAGCAAAGACCGAAGCGGGTACCGACAGCAGAATGGCAAACAAAGCCGTACTTATATATTTCTTCATCTTTTTTCGCCTCCATTTGACGCATTAGATCAATCTTGGATTGTACATCGCCTTGATCTTCAGTGACCTGTCGACACCGATGTCGTCAAATGCCTCGGAACTCGCCCTGCATATCGGGCAGCTCTTCGGGGGCGCCTTACGATGTGTGATATATCCGCACTTAGCGCACCTGTACTTGCCTTTTGGCTCTTCTTCCATTGCTGACTCCAGTCTTTTGTCTTTACACGGGTAAGTATACGGATGGATGTTAAATCTGTGTTACGGGCAGGTTAAATCTTCATTTCCTTCCGGTCAACCGGATTCACTTGGCCTTATTTATTACTCGCATAATTTATTAGCATCTGCGTCATAAACCGGCTCTGCGTGAATCCGCTTGCCCGGAAGTAGTAAGCATCGGCTATAAGTCCTTTGGATTAACGCGTTTCGGTTTCTGTCCGCAAGAAACCTTCTTAGTCCGAACGGGCATGGATCACGAGCGAAGCGAGTGAGAGTGAGGACTAAGGCGGAGCGAGTCCTGCGCGCAGGGCAGGACAAGCGTTTTCTGAGGAACAGAAACCGAAAAAGCGTTAGGCGATGAACTTGTAGCCGATGTTGCGGATCGTTTCGATGAAGGTATGCCTGCGGTCTTCTATCTTGCTGCGCAGGCGGCGGATATGGACATCCACCGTGCGGGTCCCGCCGTAATAGTCGTAGCCCCAGATCTTGTCGAGGAGCTGGTCGCGCGAATAGACGCGGCCCTTGTTCGAGGCGAGGAATTTAAGGAGTTCGTACTCCTTGAAGGTAAGCTCGATCTTGCCGCCGTTGACCGTCACTTCGTACCTGGAGACGTCTATCAGGAGGTCCCCCGCCTTTATGGTATCCTTCGAATCTGTCGGGATGACCTTTTTCAGCATGGCCCTTATCCTCGCGGCAAGCTCGGACGGGTTGAACGGCTCGAATATGAAATCTCCTACGCCAGGGATGTTGTCGAGAACCTGCATCCCGCCCTCGGGCAGCAGCGCGAAAACGGGTGTCTCTCTTAGGAACCTGTCTTTCCTGAACGCGCGGTAGACGGCCTGCGCATCGAAATCCTTTGCGGAAGTGAAATCGATCAGGATGATATCCGGGCGCCGGTTCAGGGCCTCTTCGTACGCCGCCTTTAAGCCTATATCCTCGGGGAAATAGACCTGGTAGTCGGCTTCCTTCAGGGCCTTACGCGCGCGCCTAAGCCCCTCGTCTTCCGTTCCGAGGATAAGTATGCCGCTCATAGCTTAACCGCCGTGACCGCAATGCCGTTCTTATCGGCAAGCGCAAGGGTCTCATCCCTGTCTATTATCAGCGTCTTCTTCGCCTCTATCGCAAGGCATCCCGCCTTTGCTTCCGCCATCGATAATATCGTCTGCGGGCCGACCGCGGGCAGGTCGAACTTCATGCTCTGTTTCGGACGGGCGACTTTGATGACGGTCCCGCCGGGGCCGGCGAGCCTGCCGCCGCGCTTTATCAGCGCATCCGTGCCCTCTATGTCCTCGACCGCTATCACCGCCTTATCCTTCACGAAAATAGAAAGGCCTATATCGAGCCCTGCGACCTGCCTGGCAATGCTGAGGCCGAACCGTATGTCGTCCTGCTGGGCGGGCACAGGCTTAGCTTCCCGGGTCAACACTCCCGCCTCAGGAAGCATATCCTCGAGAAAGAGCGTTGAATCGAGCAGCTCCACTCCCGCGGACTTCAGCGTCGAGGTTATCATCGACAGCAGGGTGTCGTCTTTCCTGTCCAGCGCCTTGACCAGTATCGATTTCATGAGGCCGTCTATCTTGAGCGCCTCGTTGAATATGCGGGATTTTGTTATGCCGCCGGCCATTATCGCTTTTTTAATGCCTTCGGACTTGAATATTTCGAGGACCTTGGAGAGCTCTCCGAGCTTTACCCAGTAAAATTTATCGGCGATAGCGCCGACCTCGGGCTTTGTCTCGCCTTCGATGCCGACGGCGACGACATAGACGCCCTTGGCCTTAGCGGCCTTCGCGAATATGACGGGAAAATCGCTTTTTCCGGCGACCAGTCCTATTTTTTCCATAATATTTTACCTGGCAATGCCCCTCTCGGAGGCCTGGACGAATTTTATTAGCTCGTCGACTTCAGGGCATTTCGGGACTTCATCTTTTATTTGCTTTATAGCGCTGGAGATGTTGAGGCCGGAGTTAAATAATACCTTGAAGGCCTTTTTGAGGCTGGCTTTTGATTGTTTCGGCACGCCGGCCCTGTCGAGGCCTATCGTATTCAGCCCGTAGATCTTCAACGGATGCCCGTCACAGGTCGAGAACGGCACTACATCCTGCGTCGCTTTGGAACAGCCGCCGATTATCGCGAGCCTGCCTATGCGCACGAACTGGTGCACGCCGCTCAGGCCGCCTATTATGGCCTTTTCTTCTATGGTCACGTAACCCGCCAGGGCGACACAATTGGCAAGTATAGCGCCGTCCTTTACTACGCAATCGTGCCCGATATGCGAATAGGCCATGAGCAGCACATTATTGCCCACTACGGTCGAGGAGTCCTTGTCGGTACCCATGTTAACCGTAGCATATTCGCGTATGATGTTCCCGTCGCCGATCTTCACGAAACTGCGCTCGCCCTTGAACTTCAGGTCCTGGGTTATGGAGCCGACAACGGCTCCGGTAAATATCCTGTTATCCTTGCCTATGTCCGTGTAACCGTCTATCACGGCGTGGGCGCCTATGACGGTGCCGGCGCCGATCTTCACGTTAGGGCCGATAAAAGCATAAGGGCCGACTTCAACCGAGCCGGCCAACTCTGCCTTTTTATCTACTATCGCTGTTGGATGGATCTTCATTATATTCCTTGCCGCTATTCGGATGCCTCTTCGCCGCCGACAAGCGCGAACATGAATTCGCCCTCGGCCACAATTTTTCCGTCGACGCTTGCGACCGCTTTTATCTGTACGGTCTTCGACCTCAGCTTGAGCACTTCGGTCTCCAGGACCAGCTGGTCCCCGGGCACAACGGCTTTACGGAATTTCACCTTGTCCATCGACATGAAGAACGCGTACTTTCCGAGATTCTCCCTCTTATTAAGCATCATCACGCCGGCGACCTGCGCCAACGATTCCATTATAAGGACTCCGGGCATTATCGGCATGTTCGGGAAATGGCCCGGGAAATAAAATTCATTCATCGTTACGTTCTTAATGCCGACCGCCCTCTTGTCATCCTCAAGCTCTATGACCCTGTCGACGAGCAGGAACGGGTAACGGTGCGGCAGTATCTTCTTTATGTCGTTTATGTCGAGCGGGGTCCCTACGATACCGGGGCCCTTGCATTCCATCGCGCCGGCGCGCATGCGCTCCTGCTGCTGCCTGACCTTCTGGAGCAGCCTGATATTCAGCGGATGCCCGGACTTCACGGCGATCACGTGGCCCTTAAGCGCCATTCCGAGAAGGTAGAGGTCGCCTATCAGGTCCGATATCTTGTGGCGGGCGAACTCGTCGTCGAACCTGAGTTTATTCTTTATGACGCCGTCCTTGCCCACTACAAGCGTGTTCTCGAAATTCGCGCCCTTGCCGAGGCCCTGGTGCCTTAACGCTTCGGCTTCGGCCTCAAGGCAGAACGTCCTCGTCGGGGCTATCTCTTTTTCGTACGTCTCGGGCGTCACGACTATCGACGCGTACTGCGATCTCAGCATAGGGTGGTCGTAGCTCAGCATATACGAGACCTTGAAATCGGAATCGGGCAATATCGCGAGGACCGTGTCGTCCTCCTCGAGCCAGATCGGGTCTTTGACCGTGAACGACTTCCTCTGCCCTGGCTGCGCCTGTATGCCGGCCTTCTTTATAAGCTCCACGAACGGTGTCGCCGATCCGTCTATGCCGGGGACCTCCGGTCCGTTTATCTCGACCTTCACGTTATCTATCATCATGCCGTTGAACGCGGACATCAGGTGCTCTATGGTGTGGACCTCCGCGCCTTCTGAGGCGAGCGATGTCCTCCTTAGTTTGCGGCTGGCTTCCATCACATTCGCGATGGACGCCTTTATGACCGGAGAACCGGACAGGTCCGTGCGTATGAAACTTATGCCGGCATTCTGCTCGGCGGGAAGCAGGCGCACTTTGGTCCTGGCGCCCGTATGCAGCCCTACACCCTCTATTTCAACCGCGTTTTTTATTGTCCGCTGTTGTTCCATTTGCGATCTCACTCTCCAACTGGTTGACTTTTTCCCGGAGCTTCTTTAACTCGTCGGCCATCTGCGGCAGCCGTGAAACGAAGGCATTAAGCCTCTTGGCCTCGTCATGCGGCTTCGCGGGATAGCCCGATACGCATATGTTCGCCGGGACCGACTTGGTCACACCCGCCTGAGCTGCGAGGACCGCGTTATCTCCGACCGTTATGTGCCCCACAAGGCCGGCCTGTCCCGCGATGGTCACATTGTTGCCTATGACCGTCGAGCCGGATATTCCTGCCTGCGCTATAATGAGCGAATTCTGCCCGATGATGACGTTATGCGCTATCTGGACCAGGTTGTCTATCTTGGTCCCGCGGCCTATTACAGTCTTGCCGAAGCGCGCCCTGTCGATCGTCACATTGGCGCCTATCTCCACGTCGTCTTCTATGACAACGGTGCCTATCTGGGGTATCTTACGGTGCTCGCCGTTGACCGTCGCGAACCCGAACCCGTCGCTGCCGATGCAGGTACCGGGATGTATCACCACCCTGTCTCCCAACACGACCTTCTCGCGCAGGACCACATTCGGGTATATCAGGCAATCGCATCCGATCTTCGCGTTATATCCGACATACGAGCCGGCGTATATTATGGTCCTGTCGCCGACGGTCACGCCGTCGTCGAGCACGGCATACGCCTGTATAGCGACATCGCGGCCGAGCTTGACGTTCTTGCCTATTACCGCGGCCTGATGGATGCCGGACGGGTACTGCTGGTCGTTCGGCATCATTATGGATATTATTTTCGCGAAAGCGAGGGAAGGGTTCGCGGTCTTGATTATGGGTTTCGGGGCGTCCGTCGTCTCGCGGGACGTTATTATCGCGGCGGCCCTTGTAGTGTCCATAAGCGGCGCGTAACGCGGGTTCGCGAGGAAGGTCAGATCGCCTTCCTCGGCCTCCCTTATGCCGCTTATACCGGTCACTACTATCCCGCTGTCCCCTACTACCTCACCATCTATCAGCTGCGCAATCTCTTTAAGAGTCTTGCGGATAAGCGAACCTTCTCCGGACACTTTCTTATTTCTTTCCCTTTGTTGCGTATTTGTCGTTCAGGATCTTCAGCACGCGCGCGGTCATGTCGTCGCTCTCGTTGCCGAAAAGGACCATCCTGCTGTCGATGATATACTTGTAGCTTTCCTTCTTGCCTATCTCATCGACGACGTCCTTGATCTCCTTGAATATGCCCCTGGCCATGTCATCGCGTTCTTTCCTGAGGGCTTCCCTTGAATCCCTGTCGAATTCCTGGAGCTTCTTCAGCTTCTCTTCGACCACGGCCTGCTTCTTGGCCTTATCCTTATCGGCGGCCAAGTCAAGCTCGTCCTTCAGCTTCTTTATCTCGGTGACAAGCTTCTCCCTGTCACCCTGCTTCGCGTTGCCCTTGGCCTCGAGCTGCTTGTCGAAATCCTTGGTCTTGTTGTATTCGTCGAAGACCTTCGCGAAATCCATGTGGCCTAATTTCTGTTCCGCCGCGAAAGAGGAATTGACAACAGATAATGTCATGGCCGCAAAAACCGCTAATGCCAACAACCTCGATATTGCCCTCATCTTGTTTCTCCTTTCATGTTAAAAAGCTCTGCTAAGGCTAAAGTGGAACCTTCCTTTTTTCTTCTCACCCGGATCGATCTTGAGGGGATAACCATAATCAAGCTTTATCGGCCCGACCGGGGTCTTGACCCTGATGCCGGCGCCCGTTGAATACTTGTAACCGCCCTGCCCGAAATCCCCTTCCTTCTCCCACACGTTGCCTACGTCAAAGAAGAACGCGCCCTTCAGGAACTCGACAACGGGGAACGTATATTCCGCGCTTGCGACTACCATCGCCTCGCCGCCTAACGGGTCGTTGGTCGCGGGATCCTTCGGGCCCAAAGCCCTTTCCTTGTAACCGCGGACCGTGTCAGCGCCGCCTGCGAAGAACCTTTCATATATCGGGACGTCGCTGGAATCGCCGTATGCCCCGACCGCACCGGCATGCGCGCTTAATTCGAGGACCTGCTTCGGTATGAACGAGTAGTACGTCATAGCCGAACCGTACCACTTGATGAAATTCTTATCGCCCTGGAAAGGCCCGCCGGCCCCGGTCACCGAGGCGTATGCTATATAGCCCTTCATCGGGCTCATTGTGGAATCCCTCGTGTCCCTGGTAAATCCGAGCTGGAGGCTCGAGATATTGTTGATCCCCGCCTCTTTCCTCAGGTCGTTCGTGGCTCCGTCATCGACGTTCGATATCCTTACCTCTTCCAGCCTGTACGTAAGGTCGGCCCTGTCGTTGTCGTCGAGCTCCTTGCCCAGCCTCAGGTCCGCGCCCCTTCTTCTTTCGTCATAGCCGTATCCGGTGCTGTCTGACGACAGGCGGGTATTCTGGTAGAGGTCGAAACCCAGCAGGTACGGATAATCGAATATCCACGGGTCCGTCCAGCTCAACTGGTAATCCCTTCTTGTCGTACCCGCCTCTACCCTCATTACGAGCTGTTGGCCGCCGCCGGTGAATGTCGGCCAGTTCATGATGTCAAAATTCCTCTGGGTCACCTGCACAAAGCCCACAAGCTTATCGACCGTGGAGAAACCGCCTCCGAAGGAGAACTCTCCGGTCTTCGTCTCTTTGACGTCCACCAGCAGGTCGGCCTTGTCCGGTTCCTCGGTCTTGGCGGTATCGAAGGTTATGTCCTCGAAATACCCGAGGTTATACAGGCGCTCCTTTGAGCGCTGCAGTTTCGCGCCGTTGAACGGCTGGCCGGGACGGAGCCTTATCTCCCTCCTTATTACCTTGTCCTTCGTGCGGACGTTGCCGCGTATCTCTATCCTGTTGATGAACGTGAGGTCGTTCTCTGTGATCGTATATTTTACTTCAATGTTAGAGCTCTCGGCGTTCAACGCCGTCTCGGTCTTGACGACCGCATATATATAACCCTTGTCGAAATAGAGCCCCTGTATGACATCCGCGTCGCTGCGCAAGCCTTCCTGGCTGAACGCCTTTCCGACGTTCATCTTGAGCGCCTTGCGTATATCCTTTTCGGATATGATCGCATTGCCGGTCACCCCTATGGAATGCACGAGGTACTTCCTGCCTTCGTCCACCTTTATGTTGATGAACAGGAACTTGCCGTCCTCGTCATACTTGAATTCCGGCTCCATCCTTGCGTCGAGGAAACCGTTCGATTCGTAGAACACCTTCAATTTATCCATGTCGCCGTCGAACGCGTCCTCATTGAAGACGCCCGACCTGAAGAACCACCACGCGGTCTTCGTGGACAGGAGCCTCGACAGCTGGTCTGATTTGAACGCCTTATTCCCCTCAAAGGTTATCTTGCGTATCTTGACCCTCTTGCCCTCCTCGACCATGATCGTGACGACGGCCTTATTGGTCGTCGGGTCGAGCCTTATCGCGTAATCTATCTTTGAGTGCGTGAAGCCCTTCTTATAATAGAGCTCCCTTATGGCCTTTATGCCTTCCTTCAACTGGCGTTCGTCCAGTATCTCATCCTGCTTGACCTTAAGCTCTTTCTTGAGCCTCTCATCGCGGATGGTCTTGTTGCCGGCGAAGATTATCTGCCCTATGGGCGGCTTCTCGGTCACGATGAAGACGACCTCGAGGCCGTCCGCGAACTCCTTGACCTCGGCCTTGACGTCCGAGAAGAACCCAAGCCCGTATATGCGCTTGATATCCTCGTCAACGGTGTTCTTCTTATAGGCTTCCTGGGGTTTCGTCTTGACCTTTGACAGGACTAGCGAGGAAGATACCGTCTTGTTACCGACTACGAAGACGCTCTTTACGGTCTTCTCCGGCGCCGCCGGCACCGCTTCCGCCGCCGCTGGTGCGGTATTGAAGACAGGGCTTTCCAGCGCCGCCTCATCCTGCGCCGTACCGGAGGCGGGCAAGGCAATATCTTCGGAAAAGACCGGATTGACAAGTCCCGTAAGAAGGGCAAGAATAAAGAAAAATCCAGGGAAGATCCTCATTAAAATCCTCATTAAAGGTTTAATTTAGCACACGATGGAAGCAAAGTAAAGCTATTTTTGGCTACCCTTCCTGCCTGACGGAAAGGTTCTCAAAGCGCGTCAGTTCCTTAATGAAAGCGAGCTTTATCGGCCCGGTCGGGCCGTTGCGCTGCTTGGCTATCATGAGCTCGGATATGCCCCTGTTCTCTTCTGTCGGGGCATAGAACTCCTCCCTGAACAGCAGCAGCACAAGATCGGCATCCTGTTCGATAGCGCCTGATTCGCGCAGGTCGGCCAGCTGCGGCCTCTTGTCGTCCCTGCCTTCGGGCTTCCTCGAAAGCTGGCTGACCGCGATAAGCGGGACATTGAGTTCCTTCGCCAGCGCCTTCAGCGACCGCGAAATATCCGCGATCTCCTGCTGCCTGCCCTCCGAGCGCATCGAGGGGCTGTCCATCAGCTGCAGGTAGTCCACTATTATAAGCTTCAGGTCGTGCTGTGATTTCAGCCTCCTGGCCTTGCCGCGTAATTCCAGCGCGGACAATGAGGAGGAGTCATCTATGAATATGGGCGCTTCCGAGAATTTTCCGGCTGCATTGACGAGGTGCGGCCAGTCCGACTGCGACAGGAACCCTGTCCTGACCCTGCTCGCGTCAACCCTCGCGTGCGAACAGAGCATCCTCTGCGCGAGCGACTCCTTCGACATCTCGAGGCTGAATATCGCGACCGGCTGTTTCAGCGCGATGCCTACGTGCTCGGCGATGCAGCATGCGAGCGCGCTCTTTCCCATCGAAGGCCTTCCGGCGACCACGATAAGTTCGCCCTCGTGCAGGCCGGAGGTCATCTTGTCAAAATCGTCGAACCCCGTCGCGATGCCGGTGATGTTCGTCTTCCTCTGGTAGAGCGAGTCTATCGTCTCTATCGAATCCTTGATTATCTCTTTAAGCGAGACGAAGCCGCCTTCTATCTTCTTCGAAGATATCTCGAATATCATGCGTTCGGCCTTGTCAAGCAGTTCCCTGGCCTCATCCTGGCCGTCGTAGGCCTCCGACAGTATCGTCGTGGTGCTCGAGATGAGGCTCCTCAGCATGCTCTTGTCCTTCACTATCTTCGCGTAGTGGCGCACATTCGCCGCGGTAGGCACGAACGTGCTGAGGGTCGTCAGGTAATTCACGCCGCCGGCGTCCTCGAGCCCGCCCATCTTCTTAAGTTCTTCGACAAGCGTGACGAGGTCGACCGCCTTGCTGCTGCTGTAAAGGTTGACTATGGCCCTGAATATGAGCCGGTTGGCCTGTTTATAGAAGGCGTCTTCCGAGAGTATCTCAAACGCATGCGAGATCGCCTCTTCATCTATAAGCATGGAGCATAGGACCGCCGTCTCGGCTTCCAGGTTCTGCGGGGGAAGCCTCTCGAGCGAGATATCCTTGCCCTCTTTATTGGCCATTTACTTTTTGACAACCCACAATTTAAGCGAAGCGTTTATATCCTGGTGCAGTTTTACCGGGACCTGGAAGATGCCCGTCTGGGTTATGTTCTCCTTCAGGTCTATCTTCTTCTTGTCCACGGTAATGCCTTCGGACTCCAGCGCTTTCTGTATGTCCGCGCCCGTGACCGAGCCGAAGAGCTTGTCGTCCTTGCCGGCTTCCATGGCTATCGTGACGGATGCCTTGGATATGGCGTCCGCCACCTTCAAAGCCTCCTGGCGTTCCTTCTCTATGGCTTCCGCCCTCTGCTTCTTGTTCGCTTCAGCCACCTTTATATTCTGCTCGGTCGCCGGAAGGGCAAACTTACGCGGTAAAAGGAAATTCCTCGCGTGGCCCTCGCTTGCCGATATTACATCGCCCGGCTTACCGAGACCATCGACATCCTTCAATAGTATGAGCTTTATAGACATCGTATGACCCCTTCGATTTAACGGACACTGTTAGACGGATGTGTAGGGAATGAACGCCGCAAGGCGGGCTTTCTTTATCGCCCT
>JBAZFE010000041.1:0-10963 GCA_041653555.1 Candidatus Omnitrophota bacterium | reverse complement strand
CGGATCCCGAGTTTAGCAACCTGGGCCGTTACCTCCGGCTCAAACGTGAACCTGTTGGCCCTCAGTCTCAACCTCTTCGCTACATCAGAGCTCAAGGCCTTATAACAGGTCTCCATATCGGTCATATGTATCCCGAAAAGCAGGCACGTGAGGAAAGTGAGAAATTTGTTGGCAATAAAGTTAGGCAAAGCCATTCCCTCCGGGCGACGCTTGCCCAGGAACCTGCTGCCGTACACGACCTTTTGCCCGCCTTCTATTATAGGCCCTATGACACGGGGAATATCATTCGGGTCATACTCATTATCCGCGTCCTGCACTATTATAATATCGCCGCGCGATTCCTCGATGCCCCTTCTTATCGAGTATCCTTTTCCCTTGTTAACATCATTCCTAAAGACTTTTACCTTTCTGCCGCCCGGACACCCTGACGAGGTCACCGTCTCGTACGTGGCATCCACGGAGGCATCGTCGACCACTATTATTTCGTGCTCGACAGGGAATTTTACCGCCTCTATACGGTTTAAAATACCCTTGACTGTTTCCTGCTCGTTATATATAGGAATGATTATCGATAGCTTCATTTGAAACGCCGCAGCTTAACGAAAGTATGCGTATGGAGCCAGAATTTAAAAAGCGTACCGAGTATTCCAAGGCCGTAAGCTATGCTCGGAAAAAGTTTTATCGAGGACGCCTCATCAAAATACCTCGTCTTTATGGGTATCTCTTCTATCTTAAGATTATGCACGATCAACTGCGCGATTATCTCGGTATCAAATATAAAAGAATCGCTGTTCCTCTTGAAGTCCACCGAACAAAGTGATTTTCTCGAATAGGCCCTAAACCCTGAGTGGTACTCGGTCAGGTACGTACCAAATACAACATTCTCGATAGCGGTCAACAATATGTTCGCGTTGTGTTTCCACGGAGGCATCCCGCCGATGAGAGCGCCGCCCTTCATCATGCGCGAGCCGAATACGGCGTCCGCCCTGCCGGAGATTATAGGCTCGATCAACTGCGGTATTATCTTGGGGTCGTACTGGTAATCGGGATGCACCATTATCGCGATATCGGCGCCAAGCTCGAGCGCCTTTTCGTAACATGTTTTCTGGTTCCCTCCGTAGCCGGTCCTCTTTCCGTGCCTGTAAACCTTAAGTCCCAGTTTTTCCGCGATCTTTACGGTATCATCGCCGCTGACATCATCGACAAGTATTATTTCATCTACGACATCCCGCGGTATATCGGCAATGGTCCTCTCAAGAGTATCCGCAGCATTGTAGGCGGGAAGCACCGCAATGACCCTCGCGTTCTCCTTTTTGTCGGTATGGATCGGACCCTCCAACTCATCCAAATACTCCAGCCTCCTTGCCTTCCTGCAATATATTTCCACCTGGTCTCCCAGGTTGATCCGCACTATCCTATCCTTCATAAAGTCATGCCCGACCAAAAGAGCGGCCGCGCGGTACAACGGCAGACTGTAGTTTTTCAGCCTGTTTAGGACGTAGCCCAAGCTAAAATAGCGGGAATATCCTCTTGTGATCACAGGAACAAAACCGCAGCTCTTCAGCATGCCGGTGAGAGTGGATTTCGTAAAATAATAAACGCGGGATTCCTTTACGCCCCACCAACGGGTCTTAAAGATCCTGCTTGCTATGCTGTTTATATCCGGAGTGTTTATATAAAGTATACCGTCCGCTTTAAGCGACCTCTTCAACTCCACAATGACAGCCTTAGGATCCGGCAGGTGCTCGATGACACCATTAATTACTATGGCATCAAAATAATTATCCGGGTAATCCCGTCCCGGCATCCCCTGAGAAGGATCGGACAACACCGGTTCCCATCCATCTTTGCGCGCCTCTACGGCAAACACATCATCCCGGCAACCTACATCGAGCAGACGGCCGTTCTTCCTTATGGCTTTAAGGGACTTTAAGATTGCTGCCGCCGTAAGGCGGCGACCGTCTTTTTCGCCGAGATACGGCTCCGAACACAGTTTACTAAAGATGTCCTTATCGGGCAATCTCGGGTTGGTATACACCAGCCCGCAGCGGCGGCACCTGACAAGTCTCGCATTCACGCTATCCATGTGCCGATCCGCGTAAACTGGATAATAGCTGTCCGATCCGCAAAGGTTACACTTAGTCTCTGTCATATTCCCGTCAAAACCTTGGCCTCGATTCGAGGGCTTTGAGAGTGATATCCACGATCTTCATCTTGTGTAACGCTTTCCTGAAATACCCGTAATCGCTCATGGCCGAAAACACCGCGACCGCAACCATCAGGCAGACCATGACCTTAAGGTCCGCCGCCTTAAACCTGGCCTTGAGATACAGGTATACATACCACGCGCCTATACCGCTAACAAGATAAAAGATTCCGTATACCGGGCTCAAATACCTTATGTTCTGGCAATACGGCGCCCACGTCATTACTATCACGTAGGCCGCCAGGATGGCCATAAGCCCGCCCGCTACCCATCTGTCAACGCCCTCCGGGCCGCGATCGCCCTTTAACAGGTCAGCGGCAAAACCTGCTATACCAGCTGCACAAAGCAATACATTCAGGGGACTCAGGATAAACAGGCCGTAAATAACATTATACCACGGGCCGGACTGGTAGCTCACCGCATAATGATTAAAAGGCATCGCTTCCGATATATGCCTGATTACCTCGAACATACTGCCTATTCCGCCGAGGGAATAAGCCATAAAACATACCCCGGCCGCGGAAACGGCAGTCATCAGCAGGAGCGTCGATACCATCCTGCCGAACATCTTCCTTGCCGCCAATGATGACAACAGCCAGAATCCGCACAGGAGATATAACAATACACCGGCTTCCTTCACCATAAAATAATACGTCCCGGCCAGGACGAACGGGAATACCCTCGTAAGCTTTCCCTTATTCTTTATGCAGCTGACCGTAAGGAACACCAACAGCAGGCCGAGACATCCGCAAAAAGCGTCCGCCCATACTCTCATAGAAACAGCAAGCTCCATAGGCGAGACGCCTAAGGCCAACACGCCATACAGGGCAACCCACTTGTTTAAATACCTGAAGGCGAACGCCGTGATCAATAATATCGACACTACGCTGAAGATCGCAGAAAAATATGATCCGGCCCGGTAATCGAAAAACCCCGTCGCCTCCATGAAATACGAAAGCGGCCAGAGATACCCGATCCTTGTGGGATTTGGAAGGATCCATAGTTTTTTGTCGTTATTATAGATCTGTACAAGAGATCTCGTTCCCGCGATCTTGTCCCCGGTAATATGATTAGCCTGCCACGTGTAAACAAGTTCATCGGGGCTTCTCTTCCCTGTGTTATCAATATTCGAATACCTAAGCACTATCCCGCTCAAGATAGCAACGAATATCAGCAGCCCTGCCGCGTACCCGGCCCTCATATCTTCTCCTTCTTCATCTTTGCGATATAGAAACCTTCCATATAATCGTTCGGCAGCACGCGCATCGTCATTCCCATCTCCCTAGAAAAACCCTTTCCTTCCCATGACGCGAGCCCGCGCGCTTTATTCGGGAGCGGAATGTCCGCCGGGATGAGGCGCAGCCCCTCGAATTTCTTCAAAGCCCAGTCGACCACTTCCTCGTTCTCCTCGGGCGAGAACGTGCATGTCGAGTATATGAGCTCACCGCCGTCCTTCAACGCGGCTATGCCGGAATAGATCAGGACTTTCTGTGTATGAGACAGCTCCTTAACCCTCTTCTGGCTCCAGGGCTTGAATGACTTCGGGTCCCTCATGTAGAACAACGCCTCGCCCGAACACGGCGCGTCGACCATCACCTTGTCGAAATAGCCTGGGTAGCGCCTGCCCGCTTCGATCCCGTCCTCCATGAGCGTCTTCGCGAAATCGACGCCCTGGATCCTCAGGGTGGCGAGAAGTTTCTCGTAGCGTATCCCGAGCTTCTCCATCGCGACGAGCTCGATCTCCCTGCCCGCCAACGAAGCGATCTCGCTCGTCTTCGCGCCGGGCGCCGCGCAGAGGTCCAGTATCTTCTCGCCCTTCTTCGGTTCGAGCAATAAAGGCGGTATCATGCTCGAGACGTTCTGCATGTATATTTTACCATCAATATATGCCGCGCTCCTCTGGATTTCTTTGTTCTCAGACCTCAGGATGAAGCTTCCTTTCGGCCAGTGCAGCTCCCTGTACCTGATGCCCTGCCTGTCGAGGTCCTCTTTCAATTCCGGCAGCGCCGTCTTAAGTAAGTTTATCCTGAATGTCTGCTCCTTCTTGTGCAGGAAGGTCTCGCAGACCTTCGGGAAGGCGGAGGGATATATTGCCTTGATCTTATCGAGGAATTCTCCGGGAAGTTCGTTGAAGACGGCCTTCATTTGTTAGTTGTTTTCGCGGCCTTCGTCCTTTGCCTGGCTATCTCATAGCAGAATATCGCCGAAGCCATGGCAACGTTGAACGATAACGCCGCGCCGCGCATCGGGAGCGTTACCTTCAGCTCCAGGTGTTTTTCTACGCCGTGATGGATGCCCTTGCCTTCCGAACCCATGACCACGCAGAGGGGGAACGGGAATGACACCTTCGTAAGGTCCTCTCCCCCGTCGACTACCGCGCCTGCGCACCAGTACCCGGCATCCTTCGCGTGGATAAGCGCGTTGGAGAGGTTATTGATCCTGCAGATCGGGACATAATTGTCGCCGCCCGCGGCCACGCTCAATACCGTCTCATTGACGTCGCACGCGCCGCGCTCGGGTATGACCACGCCGAACCCGCCGAAACACGCGGCGATCCTTATTATCGCGCCGAGGTTCTGGGGGTCGGTGACCTCGTCAAGCAGGATGAACGAAAGCTTCTCGCCTTCCGGTTTGCCGACCAGTTCTTCGAACGACGAATACCTGAAAGGGTCGACCTCGGCGATTATACCCTGGAGCCTCTCCGTCCTCTTCATCCTCAGCATCTCCTTTTCGGAGAGCCTCTGTACGGGGATACGGCGGGCTTTTATCAGGTCAAGCGCGACGGGGTCGTCAAATTTATCCGAAAGGATCACCTTCCTGACTCCCCTCATGTTAGCCTTAAGCCGTTCGACCACCGCGTTCCTGCCGTATAACAGCAGCGGGCTACTTCCGGGACGGGTCATCTTCTTCCTCCTTATCGTCGTTGTCGACTTCAGCCTCTACATCTATTATGTTCCTGTCTTTTATGCTCCCGCCTTTCGGCTGCCCGTCAAAACGGTATACCTTAAACTTTCCCTGCGGGCTGATCAGGAGGTTCAACATGAAGCTTATCACGCTGAAACACAGCGCTCCCCAGAATGCCGAGCTGAAACCGGTTATGACGAAACCTTCCACTATCCGGGAGACGAGGTAAAAGAAGAACCCGTTCATGAAGAGCGTGAACAGCCCGAGCGAAAGTATCGTCAGCGGGAGCGTCAGCGCGATGACCAGCGGACGCAGCGTCGCGTTTATCAGGCCGAGGACAAGCGCCGCGAGCACTGTCGTGAGCCGGCCTTCCGAATGTATCCCGGGTACGATATTCACGACCAGTATCATCGCCGCGATATTTATCACCCAAGTCAGTAAAAAACCTTTCAATCCACCCCCCTACTTTATCTGTATCGACAGCAGGAATATATCGTCGCACTGCACGCCCTTTTGGAACCCGTGCAGCGCGGACAGCAGCTTCTCGTTGAAGTCCATCACGTCAAGTCCGCCGTTCTGCCGGACGAATTCCTCGAACCGCTTGCTGCCGTACATCTCGCCTGACGGGTCCTTCGCCTCTAATATGCCGTCGGTAAAAAGGAATATCTTGTCGCCCTTCTCGAAATCCAGGGTCATCTGGTATACGTTGCTCTCGTCCATGCCTATGCCCATCAGGAACGTCTGCGATTCCATATATATTATCCTGTTATCCGTTTTCCTGAAAAGTATCTGCGGCGGGTGGCCGAAATTCGAGTAGGCCAGCTTCCTGCCCTCGAAATCGAGCATGCCCCCGAACGCGCTCAGGAATATGCTCATCTTTCCGAAGTCCGATTTTATGAACCTGTCGAGGCGTTTCAACATCTCGCCCGGGTCTATCTTCATGCGCAGCAGTTCCTCGATCTCGGTATGCAGCCTGTTAACGAGCAGCGCCGCCGAGACGCCGTGCCCCGTTATGTCCGCTATCATGAATACAAGCCGGTCCTTGTCGATGAAATGGAACCTCGCGTAGTCGCCGCCCATATAGAGCATCGGCTTGTAGTCAACCGCTATATCCACGAGGTCCGTCTTGACGGATTTAGGCATCAGGCCGCTGTGTATCTTGTTCGCGAGCTCGAGCTCATCTACCATTATCCTGTTCTTCTCTTCTATCTCTTCCTTGAGCACGAAATCCTTCTGCCTCATTATCTCCTCGCTCTTCTTGACTACCATGCATATGAGGGTCGCGGTAATGAGCAGCGTTATGTTTATGCCGAATATCTCGTAATTCACGTAGGCGTCCGACATCTCGTATACGCCGATGAAACAGACCAGCGTATATACGCCCAACGCGGCGGTCTCCAATACGTTCCACGGAAGCAGCAATACGCTCGCGAACATCCCGATCAAAATAAGGGTTATGCCGAGGCTGGCTATCACGTCCGGGTGGGCGGCCGCGGCAAGTATCGCTATCGATACGATGAACACGCTGAACAGGAAACCCCTGACCTTATGCAGGAAAAGCGTCCTCTTCGCGAGCTTCCCGGAAAAAAGTATCCCGACCGCGAGGATCGTCCCGCCCGCGATGCCCGGCAGGTCCTTCGCGCTCAGGAGCCTCCTGAACCAGAAGCTGGCCAGCACGACCTCTATAAAAAAGGCGCTTATCACGATATAGCAAAAAAGGTTTATGCGCTGGTCAAATATGCGCTTCAGCTCGCCCTTGTATTCCTCCTTGAACCTGACGGGTATAGACCTGTTCATATCTTCAGTCATCCATGGTCGTTATCTCTACGACCGGTGAGCTTATCGAGGTCTCGAGGCCTTTGAACTTGAGCCATCTGTGCGGGGGTTCGCATGAAAACCAGGAATAATTCTTCGGTATAAAGACCTTCGCCGGGCTCAAGAGGCCTATATTCGGGTCTATGCACACCTTGAATGCCTCATGTTCCGACCCGTTGACCTTTATCTTCTCCTTGCCGACCACCCTCATCGTGAGCCGGTACATAGCGGGTTCGTCGTTCACGATATTGACGGTCCTCTGCCGCTCCCCCGCCTCAAGCATGGCCCTTATATATAGCCCTGTAAGCAGCTTGTTTATGGCGCCGCCCTTATAATTGAATGACCGGTTCTTCTCGGAGTTCTTGACCGGGTCCCTGACAACGCAGCGGACGGTATCGCCGCCCCTGCCGAAATCCTGGGACTCTTCCAGCAGCGCGTTACCGGCGCCCGAAAGGACCGTCCTCTTCATCCAGGCGGGCCTTATGCCGTCCTTATCGCTGGTGAACTTCATCTCGGACCTGCACGAGGTCTCACCCTCAAAACCGTAATACTGTCCCTTGCCTTCTTCCAGGAGCATATAGGCGCCGCTCTCGCCGGCCACGGGAGTTATCGTGACGGCGGCTTCCCATAATATCCTTCCCTTGGTATCCGAACACTTGTGGCGGGTCGTAATGCTTTGGGGTACCTCCCCGGCTTCGAGCGCGAACGCGAAAAAAAGGATGGCCGATGCTATAACGAGGGCTTTTTTCATTCGCTGATCTCCGATTCAAGTTTATCGATAAGATCTTTTATGTCCTTTATTGTCGACGCGGGAAGCAGTTTCGCCGTCTCGATATCGTTCTTCAGGCCTTTTAACGTCGAGACGACCCTCCTTATCGCGGAGGACTTCCTCCTGTTCCTGGCTTCCTGCGGGTCGAGGTCTTCCCTCTGCCTGATCAGGGCGGTGAGGTCCTTTTTGACCTCGCGAAAATCCTTGCCCTTCTCGAAGACGTTCTTCTTCAGCGATTCGTAGCCGTCCTCATCTATCTCTTTCTTGTTCTTTGCCATGCGAAGCAGGTTCACCGCCTCGTAGCCAGGGATGTTCGCGGCGTCCGAAGGGTCTTCGTTGTCTTTCTTAAGGTACTGCGGCTCCTCCTTTTCGAGGAAAGAATACGAACGCAGCAGCTTCATCGCGGTGTCCTTCCTTACGCCTATCTCCTTGGCCGTATAGGCCTCGAACGTAAGGTATCCCCAGTCCCTGTAGAGCTTGTCTTTCCATACCGAATAAAGCGACTGGCCCAGCTCTATCCAGGAGGTCTTGAACTGCATCACATTTTGCAGCACGCGGTAACGCAGCGAGCTCTCATCCAGCCCTTCCATCTTCTTTTCGATGTTCTGTATCGCCTTCGTCTTCATTTAACGGATTCCCCTGTCCAGCAGTAGAGGCATAGCCGCTCTTTAGGCAGGCCTATCGCCTTGACCATGTCTTCGAGCAGCTGGTACCTGAGCGTAGTGACGCCGAGGTCCTTGCGTATCCATTCGACCATCGCCTTATACTTATCGGTCTTCGGGTCGATATATTCCGAGATACCATCTATATCGCTGCCCTCGAGCACCTTTATCGCCCTGCGCGCCGCGAGCTCGCTGATGCTTCGCGTCGAGAGGCAATACCTGCACGGGAACATCAGCGGGGGGCATGCCGGGCGGACATGCACTTCCCTCGCGCCGTTGTCCCACAGCTTGTTCACCGTGAAATTCTTCAGCTGCGTGCCCCTGACTATCGAATCCTCGCAGAGCACGATCCTGCTGCCGTTGATTATCTCCTTTATCGGGACGAGCTTCATCCTTGCTATAAGGTCGCGGGTCTTCTGGGAGGTGGGCGTATAGCTCCTGCCGTATCCCGGGGAGTATTTGACGAGGGGCCTCCTGAAAGGCTTCTTCGACTCCATCGCGTAACCGAGCGCGTGCGCGGAACCCGAGTCCGGGACCCCGGATACCACATCGACCTCGATATCCTTATCATGCTTCGCGAGGCACCTGCCGCACCTCTCCCTGACTATCTCGGTATTTATGCCCTCATAATCCGACGCCGGGAACCCGGAATATATCCATAGGAACGCGCAGATCTGGTTTGTCTTTCCGCCGGCCTTCCTCTGCACCATCCCATCCTCGTTGAGCAGGACTATCTCGCCCGGCTCAAGATATTTGACGGTCTGGAAATCGAGGTTCGGGAATGCCGCCGTCTCTGTCGCGGCCGCCCACGCGTCCATGCGCTTGCCGATTATTATGGGCGTGTAACCCAGCCTGTCGCGCGCCGCGAGCACGCCTTCATTGTTCAGCAGCATCAGCGAGCAGGAACCCTCTATCTTAGCCCACATCTTCTGTATGCCGTCGATCAGCGTATCGCCCTGGACGATCATCTTCGCGATAAGCTCGGTCACGTTTACGTTGCCTTTAGTGACCTCGCTGAAAGAGACGCCCTTCGCGAGCATCTCCTTCACCAGCTCTTCGGCATTCTCTATGAGGCCGTATGTGACAAGGCAGAAAGGCCCGTATCTCGAGTTAAGGTATATAGGCTGCTCATCGTAAGAGCTGATGACGCCGATCCCTTTATTGCCCTTCATCCGCCTGTAGTCGTCCAGGAATTTTGACTTGAACTGGTTCTGGTTGATGCTGTGGATCTGGCGCGTGAAGCCCTCCCCGAGGACCGCCATGCCGCCGAATTCCGTCCCGAGATGCGAATGGTAATCGGTCCCGTAAAAGAGGGTCTCCGCGCAATCGCCCTTTGAAACAACACCGAATAAACCGCTCATTCTTCCCCCTGTTGGATTATGCGCCGGTTAAGATCAAGATTCAAACAGTGCTTTTGTGGCGAAATTCGGCTCGCTCGTCAGGTTGACGCCGAGCTTCCTGAGCCCCGCCTCGTCGCCGGGCGTGGGTATATGCGTAAGGTGCACCTCGCACCCGTGAAGTTCCTGGAGCTTCTCCATGGCTTCCTGCGCGGCCGGGTTAGCTGTCGCGCTTATGCTCAGCGCTATCAGCGCCTCCTCAAGGTCAAGGCTGACGGTCTTATACCCAAGCACGTTCTTCTTCAGGTTCTTGATCGAGTCTATGATATTCGGCGACAGCAGGTGGAGCTTATCCGGTATCCCGGCCAGCTTCTTTATCGAATTGAAGACGAGGCTGGAGGTCGCGTGCATCAGCGGCGAATTCTTGCCGGTAATTATCGTCCCGTCCGCGAGCTCTATCGCCGCGCCGCAGAATACGCCATTATTGCCCTTGTTCTTCTGCTGGCATTCGTCGGCGGCCCTCCTCGCCGGAAGGACGACGCTCCTGTCCTCGGCCTTTACGCCGACCTCCTCCATGAGCTGCTGCACCCTCTGCTCGGTCTCCTTATCAACGAATCCCATCGCGTATTCGCATGAACACCTGAAAAATCTCCTTATTATCTCCTGCTTCGAGGCTTCCTTTACCGCCTCGTCGTCAATTATGCCGAAGCCCGCGCGGTTCACGCCCATATCCGTGGGGGATTTGTATACGGCCCCTTCCCCCATTATCTTTTCCAATATCCTCCTGATGACGGGGAAGACCTCGACATCGCGGTTGTAATTCACGGTCTGTTCGTTATGCGCAGCAAGGTGGAACGGGTCTATCATATTGAAGTCCTTGATGTCGGCTGTCGCCGCCTCGTAAGCTATGTTGACCGGGTGCTTAAGCGGAATGCTCCATATCGGGAACGTCTCGAACTTCGCGTAGCCCGAATTGATCCCTTTCTTATGGTCGTGGTAGATCTGAGAGAGGCACGTCGCGAGTTTTCCGCTGCCGGGCCCGGGGCCGGTCACGATCACCAGCGGGTTCTTCGTCTTTATATATTCGTTCGCGCCGTATCCCTGGTCGCTCACGATGAGGTCGACATCGGTCGGGTATCCCTTAGTGAAACTGTGCGTATAGACCTTGATGCCGCGCCGCTCGAGCTTGTTCTTGAATATCTTCGCCGCGGGCTGGTTATCGAAACGCGTGATCACGACCGCCAGCACTTCTATGCCCCAGTCCCTGAGG
>JBAZFE010000040.1:0-11200 GCA_041653555.1 Candidatus Omnitrophota bacterium | reverse complement strand
CTTCGCGAACGGCCTGCGCGCATTCCTTCGCCAGGCGCCGGACATAGTGATGGTAGGCGAGATCCGCGACTTCGAGACCGCCGACATCGCGATCAAGGCGTCCCTGACGGGGCAATTGCTGCTTTCGACGCTGCACACTAACGACGCGCCGAGCGCGGTAACGAGGCTTATAGATATGGGCATCGAACCGTTCCTGGTCGCATCGAGCGTCGTCTTCATATGCGCGCAGAGGCTTATGAGGCGCGTCTGCTCGAATTGCAAGGAACCGGTGGAGATATCCAAGGATATCCTCGCTAAGATCGGATACAGCGAAAAGGGGAAGGCGGCGTTCTATAAGGGCAAGGGCTGCGCGAAATGCAACAACACCGGATACTTCGGCAGGTTCGCGATCCTCGAGAACCTTGTAGTCGATGACAAGATAAAAGAGATGATACTTGACAGGATGCATAGCGATAAGATAAAAGATTATGCTATAAAGGAGAAAGGCATGCTGACGCTCAGGGCGGCGGCATTGGAGAACCTCGCGCTCGGCAACACTACGGTCGAGGAAGTGCTTAGGGTCACATCGGAGGAGTAAGTGCCTAATTTCAAGTATACGGCGAAGGACAAGGACGGCAAGAGCATAAGCGGCGCCATGGATGCCGCGAACAGCATGGCGCTTGTCGATACGCTCAGGCAGAAGGAACTTACGATAATCTCGATCGAGGAGGCCAAGGAGAAGTTCAAGGCCACGGCGTCTATCGGAGGGGATAAGGCGTCGATGGACGATCTCGTGATCTTCTCGAGGCAGCTTGCCACGATGGTCGACGCTGGCATTCCGCTTGTGGGCGCCCTCGACGCGCTGCAGGACCAGATGGAGAAAGCCGGCTTCAAGAACATAGTCAGGAAGGTCCGCGATAACGTCGAAGGCGGATTGAGCCTCTCCGAGGCTTTGAGCAAACAGCCGAACGTCTTCTCGCCGTTCTTCATTAATATGGTCCGGGCCGGCGAATCGAGCGGCAACCTGGACGAGATACTCGACAGGGTCGCTATATACATGGAAAAGACCATCGCGCTCATAAGGAAAGTGAAATCCAGCCTGATATATCCCGCGGTGGTAATATTCATGGCCATAGCTATAACTACATTCCTCATAATCTTCGTAGTGCCGACGTTCAAGAACATATTCTCGACAATAGGCGTATCCCTGCCTGTGCCGACCCTCATACTTATCGCGATATCCGATATCATGAGAAAATGGATAGTCTTCGTGATCATCGCTATCGTCGTGCTGGTGTTCCTGGTCTCAAGGTTGATCAAGACCGATAAAGGCGCGCTTGCCTGGGACAAATTGCTCTTGAAGATCCCCGTGATAGGCCCTTTGCTGAGGAAAGTGGCGGTTGCTAGGTTCGCCCGTACCCTGTCGACCCTGCAGAAGAGCGGCGTATCGATCCTGACGGCGCTTGAAATAGTCGGCAAGACCTCCGGCAACAAGGTCATCGAACAGGCTGTCATACAGACCAAGCTCAGTATAAAGGAAGGGGAGTCGATAGCCCAGCCGCTTACCGCGAGCAAGGTGTTCCCCCCGATGGTGACGAGGATGATATCGGTAGGCGAGCAGACGGGTAAGCTTGAGGAGATGCTCAGTAAGGTCGCCGACTTCTATGAGAGCGAGGTTGACGCGGCGGTGTCGGGGTTGACCAGCCTCATAGAGCCCCTTATAATCGCGTTCCTCGGGATCGTAGTCGGCGGAATAGTCGTGTCGATGTTCCTGCCCATAGTGAAGCTTATACAGGTGGTCGCGAAATAGAGTGCTTGACACGAATACCGTTTGTGTTATACTCTAACTAGAGATGAGTTTGAGATAAGGAAAGTCCCAATCAAGGAGGAAAGGAGGGGAAAAGAGATGAGAACACTAGTGAGAAGGAAGGGCTTTACGCTCGTTGAGATCATGATCGTGGTTGCTATTATAGCTCTTTTAGCGGCGATAGCTATACCCAACTTGCTACGTGCAAGACTCAACGCGAACGAGGCGGCTGCTATTGCATCGCTTCGTACGATAAGCACGGCTTGTGAAAGTTTCAGGGCTGCCCAGAGCCCGGTGACATATCCGGCTAACCTGGCAGCTTTGGGTTCGGCCACTCCCCCTTACATCGATACGACCTTGGCTGGCGGCACTAAACAGGGTTATACGTTTACGTATGCCCTGGTAAGCGCTAACCAGTACACGTGCACGGGCGCGCCTGTAACGGCGAACGTGACCGGTTCGAGGACGTTCTTTGTCGATGAATCAGGTGTTTTGAGGCTGACCAACGCCGCAGGCAACCCGATCGAATAATCTTCGGGCGTAAGAGATTGGAAAAAGAGACGGGAAAATGTCCCGTCTCTTTTTATTATCATGCCTGCCTGGGCGCTTGACTTTTTAATGCCATGAATATAAACTATCCGTTAATGGATAACAGGGGTACACGGATGGCGGGTTTCACTCTGGTCGAGATCATGATAGTGGTCTCGATCATCCCTATTTTTGCTGTCATCGCGATACCCGGATTTATCAGGGCGAGGGTGAATGCCAATGAGACCTCCGCGATATCCTCGATAAGGACCATAAGCACCGCGTGCGAAAGTTATCGCGCGATGCAGAGCCCCTCGACATACCCTCCGAATCTCGCCGTATTGAGCGGCGATAACCCGCCTTACATCGACTCGACTTTAGGAGGGGGGACGAAGCAGGGCTATACTTTTGCTTATAGCCTTGTAAACGCGAGCCAGTATACCTGCACGGCATCCCCGGTTACGCCTAACATATCAGGCGTGAGGGTCTTCTTTGTGGACGAATCGGGCGTTATAAGGGTCGATAACGTTGCGGGCGCTCCGGTAGAATAGGACGGTCAGTACGCCACTATCCCCCGCCTCTGCATATTATTAAGCTGTTCCGCGGGCGGTAATTTAGGAGGCGGCTGCACGAGCCCCGGGTCTACCGAATCATAACCAGGGTCTTCCTGTTCCACTTCTGCGGGTTTTGGTTTCCTCGGGGCTTTTTTCTGCGGGTCTGCCGTAACGGTATTCACGATATCCCGGGATGCCGCTTCCGAAGGCAATTCCACCGCGCTCTGCGTGCCAGGGCCCAGTTCGTATCTGCCCACTTCGGGTATTAGGGCCTGCACCTCGGGAGCGGTGTCCTGTATCTCCGCCTTCTCCCGCGGCTGCCATAACGGCAGCAGTACCAGCAGCGCGAGCACGAAAAAGGCGCCCGCTATCAGGACCCGGTTCCTTGTCATTGCTCCCTCCATGATACGGGTATAAAGTCTTCGGTCGTGGGGAAGAAGGGAGGCGGCGTGGTCCTTAGCCTCTCGTCGTATACGTAATTCTTCGTGAACCCGCTGGCTTTGCTGTTCGTGCTCGTGTTGAAAGTGCCCACAGCGCCCCTTTCTTTCTGTATGATCCCGCCCAGCACATTAAGCGTTCCCTTCATTGAGGTGTTCCAGTTCTCGAGGTAGAAGGAATCGGACATCGCCATCATGCTTGCCTGTATCGTGAGGTCGCCGCCATTCGCGCAGGCGCCCTGGTTTATGATAAGGTCGCGTTCCGCGATCAGCCCGAGCATATCGGTAGAGGCCGGATCATTATACGTCACGTTCCCGGCGATATTTATGTTATTGTTCGCCCCGATAGAAAGCCTGCCGTTGAGCGTCCCCCTGACAGTGACGTTGCCGTATTCGGAAAGCCTCCTGTTCACTATCTTGTTCTCGACGAACAGGGCGCCGTTGGCGGGCAATGCCATGTTGGTATTATTGTATCCCGCGGTCGCGTTTGTCACGTTCATGGTGCCGTTCGAGTTCAGGACGATGGACGTATTTCCGTAGAGCCTCATGCCGCTGCTTGTCACGGCCGCGGCCCTTAAGCTTGTGGCCCTCGTAGGCATGTTCGTAGGTTCGACGTTAAAACTAATGCCTTCCACGAAGGTCGGGTTATCGTTGGGCGGGCCGCCATGCATATAATTAATCGTCGAACCGCTCTCGCTCGTCTCGTCGCCGAACCACGGGTCGCCGGATATATTAAAACTGCCGTTGGTATGCACCGGGCCGTTCAGGCTGTCGTTCGTGATGAACCATACTGACGCGCCGTTGAACGTCTCGGAGTCGGTGAACCATACGTGCCTCGAGAAATTATCCTGCACGACCTCGAGGCTTACCTTGCGCGTCGAATCGTTGCATAGCCCGGTCGCCGTTATCTTATATCTCTTCGTGAATGAGGTCGGGTTGCTGTCATCAGGGTCAATTATCACGGTATAAGTACCCGTTGCCAGAGCCGTTCCGCCTGTCACGTTGAACGCCGTGGTGCCGGCTGGGGGAGTGGGCTGCGATTTCAGCCAGTCGAACGCGACGTCGATGCCTGCCTCAGCCGCATATAGCGCTGACGCGGAATCTTTCTCGCGCACGGACGTCCTCATCTCGTTTATGCTCCTTGCCACGTAAGCGGCTACGAGTATCACGATCACGCTCACTACAGCGTACGCGAAAATAAGTATAAAGCCTTTTCTGTTTTTCATCTTATCAGTTCCTTATTTTTACGCTGCATGTCTGGCTTGACTGTATCTGGCGCCCCTCGGTGCTCGTCTTTCTCGTCTGCAGCGTGATGTTGAGGACCGAGATCCCCAGGATCACATCGACTGTCTTCGTGAACTGCACTCCGGTCACGTTGTTCGCGAGCACCGTTACCGCATTGTTCTGGAGCCTCACCAGCTGTGTCCCTGTGACGTAATACGATATCGGTGCGGACCATTCAAGCGCCCCGCCCGCGCTGATCGTATCCCCGTCGCCGTCCGTATCCGATATCACGATAAATTTTATATTGCTGTATACAGCGTTGTCAACAAAAAGGACGTCGGCCGTGGTCCTCAGGTTGCCGTCCTGGGCCTGCCTGAGCTCCTTTACCATCGCCATCATGCCTTTCCTGGATTCCTGGTTAGCCTGTATCTCAGCGTCGCCGGTATGCCAGGCGGCGCTTCCGATCAGCAGGAAGTAAGAGAGCGACCCGCCGATGATCGCAAGGATGGCTATCGAGATCATCAGCTCGATCAGGCTTGATCCATGGTTATTTCTTGATCCCGAGGTCTTCATGGCTCAGGTCCCCCGATTTATCATAAGGGTCGATATCATCGCCGGCGAGTCGACTATGCCGTCGGCATCAAGGTCTTCGGTGCCTTCGATGTGCCCGCTCAGGGCTATGCCTCCTCCGCGGCCGTTGTCTTCCCCGTATATCCTGTTGCGTCCCTGCCTCCAGCAGACGCTTACGGTCACCTTAAGCATGTCCGTGCTGATGCTCTCGACCGTTATAGCGCCGATAGCCTGTCCGGCGGAAAACCCGCTCACGGTAAAAGTCGTGTTGTCGTAATCGGCCGCTACGTCGCCGAAGGAATGGTCGCGCATCTCCTCGAGCTTGAACTGGATCGCGTTTGAGGCAAGCGTCATGTTCTTTGCGGTCTCGGTGAGGCTGAAACAGAGGACATAAGACGCCAGAAGCCCGCATATCGCCACGATAAGTATCGTCGAGGCGAGCATGAGCTCGAGAAGCGTGAAACCCCTTGTCCTCATTGAGGTAAGCATCTTACGATCCTCCCGGTTAAAGTATACTACAATGCAGCTCCAATATCAACGGCATGTGGGCATGCGGAGCGCCGCGCGCTCACACGGGATTTTAGCGAAAATTCGCAATTTTTCTTGACTTTTTTGCTCGAAAAATATAAACTGAACTTCAATGGCGAGAGAAAAGTACACAAACCGCGGCTTTACTCTGGTTGAAATAATGATAGTCGTCGCCATAATTTCAACTTTGGCGGCTCTCGCTATCCCCGTTTTCATGACCTCAAGGATAAACGCGAACGAAGCTTCGGCTATAGTCTCCTGCAGGACGATCCAGGCGGCCTGCCAGAGCTTCTATACGAACGGAAATCCCCATACATACCCGTCCGCGCTGGATGACCTGGGTTCTCCGAACTCAGATCCGCCTTATATGGATTCGGTCCTTGCGGTAAAGAAAGAGAAGCAGGGTTACAGCTTCGTATATACGTTGACGGATGCCGAGAATTTCGAGGTCAGCGCGGAACCCGTGTCGCCGGGGCATACCGGAAACAGGTATTTTTTTACGGATGAGACTGGTATAATAAGGGCGAAGAGCGGCGGTAAGGCAGGTGCCTCCGATACGCCGATCGAATAACATATGAAAGAGATAAAGATACCGTTCTTGAGTTTTGGCACGCCGAAGAATAAATGCGCGCTGGATATCGGGACATCTTCCGTCAAATCGATCGTCATCTCCAGGCAGAAGACCGGAAAGATGCAGGTGGAGAATTTTTCCATAGAGCAGTTCGAGGGCGAACGCTCGAAGGAAAGCATCATCGCCGCGCTGAAACGTTCTGCCGCGAAATCCGAGATAAAGATACAGAAAGCCGTCATATCGGTTTCGGGCCAGTCCGTCGTCGTAAGGCAGGTGCTCTTCCCGAAGATGAACCCCGATGAGCTCAGGTCGGCGCTGCAGTTCGAAGCCGAGAAATATATACCGTTCGGAATCAATGAAGTTTATATAGACGCGCAGATAATCAGCGATAAGGCCGAAGGCGGCAAGATAAAAGTCCTCATAGTCGCGGCGAAGAAAGAACTTGTGGATGAATACCTCGGCTATATGAATGATGCCGGCATCACCCCCGACGCGGTCGATTGCGATTCGATAGCCGTGACAAATTCCTTCATATTCAACAATGCGGGAGCGGGCAAGGACAAGACCGTTGCGCTGGCCAATGTCGGCGCGAGCATGACAAATGTCTGCATACTTAAGAACGAGGTGCTGAATTTTGCGAGGGACATCCCGGTTGACATAAAGAGCATAGATGCGATAGAGACGCAGATAAGGCTCTCCTTTGACTATTACGAGAACCAGTTCGGAAAAGGCATAGACGGGATATACATAAGCGGCGGCGGGGCCAGGGAGCCATCGGTCATCGAGAGGCTGAAGCAGGCGTTCGGTCTCGATATAATAGTATGGGACCCGATGTCGAACCTCGTGCTCTCGCCAAAGGTGGACGCGAAGGCATTGAAAGAAGTTTCGGGCCAGATGGCGGTATGCGTCGGGCTCGCTATAAGGCGGTAAAGCAGATGATAGAAGTAAACCTTTTGCCGGTGCAGATGAGGTCGAGAAAGAGGGAGCAAGCCGGCATTCCTTCGCTCCCGATAATGCCTATCGCGGCCTCTATCGTTGCGTTCCTTGTGCTGCTGCAGGTGCTGCTGTTCCTGATGGCCCAGGTAAAGGGGGCCACGCTCTCCTCGCTGAAGAAGAAGAACGAGAAGATAAAGACAGCCAACGTCGAGGCGGTGAAGCTCGACGAATCGGTAAAGGTCCTCTCCTCCAAGGTCGATGCCATCGACAAGCTCAGGAGTTCCAGGTTCAACCTGGCGAAAAAGCTTAATGACCTTTCGGATTCCCTGGTCCCCGGCGTATGGCTGCGTAGCATCGATGTGAAGAAGGGGGAGGCGACCGCGGAGCCCGGGATCCTCAAGGAGCTGCTTGTCATAGACGGCTCGAGCGTAGTTACGGACGGCAAGGAGGACGCGATCGGAAAGTTCGTGAACTCCCTTAAGGACAATACGTCGTTCTCAGGGGATTTCGACGAGATAGAGCTCTCCAAGGTCGAGCGGAAGAAAATAAAGAATACCGAGATACTCGATTTCATAATAATATGCCACTTCAAGAAGGGAAAGGGGCTTTAATATGCCCGGCCTGCCGAACATGTCCAAAGAACAGAAGGAGAAGCTGGTGCTTGTGGGTATCGGCGTCGCGATCGCTTTCTTCGCGCTGATACAGTTTTCCACGGTCCCGCTGCTCAGGGGCATAGGAAAGCTCAATAAGGATATAGTGAAGGAGCGCGAGGACCTAAAGAAGGCGGATAGCCTGATAAAGAGCAAGCCGCAGCTCGAGAAGCGCCTCGAGATGCTCAGCGCCAAGTTGGGCGAATACGAGAATGCCATACCTCCGCATACCGAGATGCCGAACATACTCCAGGAGATATCGGGCATCGCATCCGAGACGAAGGTAAAGATAAGTAAGATAGAGCCGCTGCGTTCCGAGAAGCAGGCGGAGCCGTCAAAGGCCGATAAGGCAAAACAGGCCGCCAAGCCGGGGGCCGACAAGAAGCCGAAATCGCTCTATACGGAAATACCGATACAGGTCGAGGCAAAAGGCGGATACCACGCGCTAGGAGAGTTCATAAACAGGATCGAGACCGCGGACAACGTGATGTCGATAGGCGATATAGAAATACGCGCGAATGCCGATGATATCACGAACCCCGTCGCGAGGCTTCTTATAGTGGCGTTCGTGCTGAACGAGGAGGCTCCGAAGAAATGAGGACGATCCTTCCGGCGCTGCTTATTGTCTTCCTTGCCGTGCCGTTGCTTTTCGGGCAGGCAGTATTCAAATATGACAATGGTAATAAGAGGGATCCTTTCAGGCCGCTGGTCGATAAGGACGGCAACATCCTTCCGGAAGCGAGGCCCGCGAGCGCCCTGCTGCAGCTGAACCTGGAAGGCATAGTCTGGTCCAAAGGCAAAGATTCTTACGCTATCATAAGCGGCACCGTCGTAAAGACCGGCGACATGCTGGGCGACTATAAGGTGATCAATATCAGCAGGAATCAGGTGACATTGAACAGAGGCGGAGAAGATATCGTGCTTACTTCAAGAGGTGAGGAGGAATAAGATGGGTAAAAAGTTCCTTTTATGTTTGTCGCTGTTTTTAATTTCGGCGGCTTTGACGGCGCCGGCCTTCGGCCAGGAGGCGCTGCAGACGGAAGCCGCGCCCGCCGCCGCGGCAGCGGATGAATTGCCCGCGCAGGCGGAGGATGAATCGCAGATCGTCCCGGTGGTGACGGTGCCGAAAGAAGAGGCCGCTGCCGAGGAGGACAAGTCCAATAACGTGACGCTGGATTTCAAGGATGCCGATATACAGAATGTGTTGCGCGTCCTCGCTTATAAGAGCGGCGTGAATATCGTGTCCGGCAAAGAGGTGATCGGGACGGTCACGATACGCCTCGTCGATGTCCCGTGGGAGCAGGCGCTGGCGGTCATCCTTAATACGTACGGTTTCGCGTACGAGCGGGACGGGAATATAATCACCGTCTCGACCGTGGATGCGCTGAAGGAGAGAAGGGAGAAGCAGAAGGAGCTGACCGAGATAGAGGGCGTCACAAGCCGCGTATTCTCGCTGCAGTTCCTCGATGCGGTCGACGCGAAGAAGATGCTCGAGCCGCAGCTTTCTCCGCAGGGCAAGATATCCGTCCTCGAGATAACCGGGCAGAAAGGCTGGAAGGTAGGCGTCCCCGTCGCCGGAGGCCAGGAGACCGACCAGGGCAAGGAGCGCAGGGAGAGGGAGAACGCGAGGTCGCATTCCCTGATAATCACGGATACAACGAGCTCGCTGGACAGGATAACGAAGATCTTGAATGAGATAGACCTTAAGCCGAACCAGGTCCTTATCGAGGCGAGGATAATGGAGGTCAACAGGGACGTGCTCAAGGACATGGGCATCGAGTTCAGCACCGGCAACAGGCTCCAGACGCACGCGGGGCGCACTGACGCGACCACGGGCGAACTGCTTGGAGCAGTGGATGTCGGAGGAGGCCACCACGCGGGGGTCGCGACAGCGCGTAGTTATTCCGAGACGGAAACGGGCGATGCTAACGGTTTCGAACCGGCCAATTTCGTACCGCTCGCGGCGGGCCTGAGCACGCAGAACGCGGGTATCGAACTGTTGTTCGAGAGGCTGATGGGAAGGAATATGGAGGTGATGGTCCACGCGCTTGAAGAAGACGTCAGGACCAACACGCTCTCCGCGCCCAAGATACTTACCCTCTCGGGCCAGGAAGCCCTTATTTTAATCGGGCAGAAATATCCTATCATTGAGACGCAGATATCCGGCACGGCGGGCAACGCGACGATAAACCTCGCGTACTACCAGGATATCGGCATCCAGTTGTACGTCGTACCGCAGATAAGCGGCGACGAGAAGTACATAAACATGATAGTCCACCCGGTCATATCGTCATTCTCGGAGACGGTCAGCGATAACGATTACCCGATCCTCGTCACGAGGGAAGCCGAGACACAGGTCCTCATGATGGACGGCGAGACGATAGTCATCGGCGGGCTCCTGAAAGACGTCAAATCGAAAGGCAAGATCGGCGTGCCGGTCCTCAGCGATATCCCGTTAATAGGCGCGCTCTTTACGAGGTATACCGACGATATCCAGAAGATAGATTTGCTTATCTTCATCACGGCGCGCATAGTGAGGCCGGGAGAGCTTAACGAGCAGGAGATGGCTATGGTCAAGCAGGCGCTTGACGCGGGCCAGGCGAATGTGGCGCCGAAGCCTGAGAATAAGGATACCAAGAAGCAGGAGAAGAAGGACAAGACGGACAAGACGGAAGATAAGATAAAAGTGGAAGGGTTCAGCAAGCCGAAGTCCTCGAAAGGGAACAGCGGATACCTGGACGCGAAGTGAGGAGGGAAAAGTGAAAGGATTTTTATTGATTTTGCCGGCCGTGTGTTTCGCGGTGTTTTTTGGAGCGTATGCCGCAGACATCGGCAGCGCCGATTTTGACAGCGACTATTCGGACGCCGCCCAGGTAAGGGGCTCCGAAGCGGTAAAGGGGACGGATCTCCTGGTAAGGGACACGACAAGCGTCCTGCACAGTGAGCATATGGCGATACTCGATGAGCTCGCGAAATTAAGGAGGGAGATCGCCGATATGAAGAAAGATGTCAGGGATACCAAGGACCAGGTAGAAAGTGGCCAATGATATCCGGAGGGCCTTCCGTCTCGTTTTCGCGAAAAAGGGCCCGATGAAGTACATATCCCATCTCGACCTACAAAGGCTGTTCCACCGCGCAGCGCGCAGGGCGGACCTTCCGCTTGTAATGTCGCAGGGTTTCAGCCCCCGTCCGAAAATAAGCTTTAAACGGGCGTTAAAATTGGGAGTGGAGAGCGAGTCCGAGGAGGCGTCCTTCCAGGTCGGCGCCGCCGGATTATCGCCGGAGGATTTCGGTAAAAGGTTACAGGCACAATTGCCTGAAGGTATTTCGATCAATAATATAGAGGAAATAAGTTAATGAACAAAGAGATATTGATAAACATTGAGCCGCAGGAAAAAAGGCTCGCGGTACTCGAG
>JBAZFE010000039.1:0-11353 GCA_041653555.1 Candidatus Omnitrophota bacterium | reverse complement strand
CCGGAGAGATCTATCGAGGATGATATCGTCGGCTGGCCGCCGGTAGAGTCGTAGCACTCGTTATCGAGGACGACATGGATAAGGTTCTTGGGGGATATTTGCGCGATCATCGCGAGGATGCCGAGGTTCATGAGGAGGTTCCCGTCGCCGTCGAATACGACCACCTTTTTGCGCGGGTCAGCGACCGCGAGCCCGAGCCCTATCGAAGATGCCTGCCCCATCGAGCCGAGCATATAGAAATTCCGCGGCCTGTCCTTCGCGTTGAAGGTGTCGCGCGATATGAAACCGTTCGCACAGACGACATATTCGTCTTTTATTGCGGATAAGAGGCCGGCGATAGCGTCGCGCATTATCATGAGACGGCCCCCTCCTTGATGAATATAGCAAAGGGCTTGCCGTCCTTCAGGCATCTGTCGGCCTCGGCAAGCGCCGCTTCAATATCGGGCCCGCCGCATACCCTTGAACCTATGCCGATGGTCTCCATGAGTTCGACGCAATGCCTTCCCATTATAATATGCTCAGGCGCATCCTTTCCGCCGAAACCGCGATAGCTGATCATCAGGAGCACCGGAATATCATATATGAGATTGAGGCTCGTAAGGACGTTCAGGGAATAGCCGATGCCGGAGTTCTGCATCAACACGCACGGCTTCTTACCGCCGAGATAAGCGCCTGCCGCGAGGCCCAGGGCGGTATCTTCCCTTACCGACGGGATATATCCGTCCCCGAGCGCCTTGATCATGCCCCCGAGCAGGGAACACGGCACGCCGGTAAAGAAATCGAACCCGAGCCCGTAAAGGCTTTTCTTCAGTCCCTGCGCATCCATATCATATCCTTCAGGCAACCCGCGCGAAATTCTTGTAGATTATCTCGGATATCTCCTTCTCGAGGTCATGCAGGAATTTCAGCTCCTTGTCAGCCTTCTGGTATTCGTCTATCTCCATATACCTCAGGAAATCCCTGACGCCCATATCGACTATCTCGTAGGGGATGGCCGGCTCGCCCATCTCGCCGAGCCTTATTATAAGCGCCTTCATAAGGGCCTCGGGCTTCAGCGTCACGTTCCAGACCTTGCTCTTCGCTATCTCCTTGCGGAACGGGACTATGTTCTCCGGCTTGTAGAAATCTCCGCGGAACTTCATATAATCTATCTTCGACCAGAAATCCCACTGCGCCGAGCAGAGCGAGCATGTCGGCAGGAATATCTGGACCGGGTTGTTGTAGGTGTCGAAATACGTGTGCGAGAGGAGGCTCACCGCGGCCGAGAGCTTGTCGGTCGATATCTTCGTGACCCTCTCGTCTCCGACGACATCGCGCGCGTCGTCGAGCAGTTTCAGGAATCCGGGGGTCTCCTCGCCTATGCGCGTGAAGGCGTATATCCTCTTCTCTATCCTCTGCCTCTTCGCCGCTTCCTTCACCGGAACGCTGTCATATTCCTTCTGCAATTGCGCGGTCTTCCCCGATATGAATTTTCCAAGCGCCGCGAAATCCCTCTTCACGACTTCCGGTCTCTTGAAGAGCTCGAGCGTGACATCGAGGAAATCAGGCTGGTTCTCGAGTATATGCGCGTAGACCCTGTGGAAATGCGCGGGTTTCTGGTCGATGACGGGTATTACCGAATATATCGCGGCGCCTACGTCGAGCTTGCTCGAATCGAGCAGCCTTGCCGCCAGTACCATATGAGATCCCCAGTCCATGTCTTTGCCCTTTCTGTTATATGTGGCTTAATCCTATGTGAACTGCCATCCTATCAACTTCATTATATCCATGAACGACTTTCCCTCGAGCACGCTTGCCGGCTCGAACCCGCAGTGGACCGCGCATTCGGCGCAGCGGGGGTTCTTGCTCCTGGCCCCGTACTTCTTCCAGTCGGTCTTCTCGATAAGCTCCTTATACGTCGCGAAATGCTTGTCCGCAAGCTGGTAGCACGGCGAACGCCAGCCGAACGGGTTGCGCGTCGGCGTGGACCACGGGGCGCAATCGATATCGCGTTTACCCTGGACAAATTCTATGTACAAAGGCGAGCCGAGGAAATTATACTTCTTGAATTCCGGCTCAAGTTTCCTGAAATACTCGGCAAGCTCCTTCTTCCTGAAGAAGAACGCGTCGCCGACGTGCACGTACCCGTACGCGGGGGATATCAGGAATCCGTCCACTTTAAGCTCATGCAGCGTCTTGAACAACTGCCTGAGCTCGTTTATATCGGTCTGCCTGTATATCGTCGTATTCGTGCACACGAAGTAACCCTTCTTCTTCGCGGCTTTCACCGCTTCTATGACCTTATTGTATGCGCCCTTGAGCCCGGTGATCGCGTCATGGGTCTTCTCGAGGCCGTCTATATGGAAGTTCACCATCAGGTTCTCGCTCGGCTTCAGGCGGGGCATCTTGTCCTTGAACAGGAGACCGTTCGTGCAGAGGTAGATATATTTGCCTTTTTTGGTCAGCCTGTTGATGAGCTCCTCGATATGCGGATATACGAGCGGCTCTCCGCCGCAGATCGATACGATCTGCGCGCCGCATTCGTCAACCGCCTTCATGCATTCGTCGACGCTCATCATCTTATTGAGGCCTTCCTTGTACTCCCTTATCCTGCCGCATCCCTCGCACGCGAGGTTGCACATGAAGGTCGGCTCGAGCATCAGGACCAGCGCGAAGCGCTTTTTGCCCCTTATCTTATTCGAGACTATCTGTTTCGTTATCTTTGCCGTAAGGCCGGGTTTAAATCTCATTTTTATTATACCTTTAGTTTTCCGCGTGCTGCGGCATATTCCGATAGAGCGATAAGCGGGAAGACCACGGAATAAAGCTCATAGCGGAGATAGCATACCCTCGGGAATCCGGTCCCCGTAAAACAGGGCTCTTCCCAATTGCCGGTGATATCCTGTACGCCGACGAGGTACTCGATGCCGCGCTCGACCGCGCCGCTCTCGAGATCGCCCGCCGCGAACAATGTAAGCAGCGCCCACGCCGTCTGCGACGCGCATGACTGGCCCTTCCCTTTCTTGAAAGGGTCTTCATAGGTCACGGGCGACTCGCCCCAGCCCCCGTCGTCGTTCTGCACGCTGCGCACCCATTTCGCGGCTTCATCAAGTTCTTTTTTGCACGACCCCGCCGCGCCGAACGAGAGGCCGCGGCATGCGAGGAATGTGCCGTATATGTAGTTGACTCCCCACCGGCCGTACCATGTGCCGTCGGGTATCCTGTCCCTCTTCAGGAAATTTATCGCTTTCTTAAGCGGGCGTTTTTTCGGGTCGAACTTAAGGCGGCCCAGCAATTCGCAGGTGCGCCCCGTTACGTCGGAGCATGTAGGGTCGAGCATCGCGTTATGGTCCGAGAACGGCACCTTGTTCAGGAACTTCTTGTTGTTATCCCTGTCATAGGAGCTGAAACCGCCGTCGGAGGACTGCATCTTCAGCACCCAGTCCAGCCCGCGGTCGAATTCCTGCTTCTTCCTGCCCTCCTCGTCTCCCATATCGACCTGCATAAGGCCGAGAAGGACTTGCGCGCTGTCGTCTATATCCGGGTAGAATTCGTTCCTGAACTCGAAATACCATCCGCCGGGCTGCGCGTCCTTCGCTTTCTTCTTCCAGTCGCCGGTCTCGTTCACCTGTTTCGAGAGCAGCCAGCGGCCGGCCTTCCTCATAGCTTCACTATCCTTCGGGAAGCCCGATATCCCGAGCGCGTAAACGGCCAGAGCCGTATCCCATACCGGCGAGACGCACGGCTGCATCTCCGCCTTATGGCTATGGTCCACTAACAGCCTGAGGATCTCGTCAATGTTGGATCTCATAAGCGGGTGGTCATTCTTATAACCGAGGCAGCTCAATGCCATGACCGAATTTACCATGGCGGGATATATCGCGCAGAGGCCGTCGCTCTTATCGAACCTATCGACCATCCACTGTTCGGCCTTCTTAACCGCGATACGCCTGAACGGCCGCAGGTAAAACTTATACGCTATCTTCATAGTGCAGTCGGCGAAAAGGAAGAAGTTCTTCCAGCTGATACCCCTGTCGGGCTTTATGCCGCAGTCTTCCATCCTGCGGCCTTCTTTATAAAGCTCATCCACATCGAAATCTTCCCTGGCCTTGCGCACGGGCTTGAATGACCATATTATCGAAAGCGGCACTATGATCGTCCTCGTCCACGCGCTGAAATCATATATATTTATCGGGAACCAGTCGGGCAGGAGCATGAGCTCGGGAGGTATGGCCGGGACGGCCTCCCAGCTGCCAAGGCCGAACATCGCGAGGTAAAATTTGGTGAAACTGTTGGCCTTCTCTATCCCGCCGAGGTTCAGTATTATCTGGCGGTCCCTCGACATCACGCTGTTGCGGTCTTCAAACCCCTTCAGCTTCAGGGCGATATAACACTTTATCGTGGTATTCAGCTCCGGAGGGCCGCCGGGATATATTGACCACCCGCCGTCCTCGAGCCTTCTTTCGAGCATAAAAGCCACCAGCTTATCCTCAAGGACATCGTCCCTGATCCCGAGAAAACGCAGGATCAGCATGGTATCGGACTCCAGGCCGAGGTCCATGTGGAAGACGGAATGGAAATACCCTTCCGGCGCCTGTTTGCCGAGGATATACCCCCTGGACTTATCTATTGCGTTAAGAAGTCTTTCGCTCATATTATTTTGAGAGGCAGTACCTGACGATCCTTTCGAGTTCGCCCATATCAATGGATGTGTTCTTGCAGGGCCCTTCCGGGCGTTTGTTGGCGAGGCCGAAAACCGGCATCTTCGGGGCCGTATCCTGTATCCCGGAGATAAGGTCCCTCTCGCACGCTATGCCGATAACGGCATCCGGACGGTTGTCCTTTATGGCTTTCCGGGCTTCGTCGCCGCCGAAAGCGGTATATGCGGTGAACTCGTATCTTTCCCCGAGTTCCTTAATCCTGTTCCTTATGTCCGCCGAGAGGCAGCGGGGCAGCAGTATCAATATCTTCTTTACGGACTTCCCTGTCCCGGTCGCGTACATCAGGTCGTTGTGGAACTTGATGAACGAGCTCCCTATCCTGTCCCTGGTTATCCCGAACAACGCCGCTATCCTTACGGCCCCGGACAGTAACGCCCTGAGCGAGAACCTGCTGACCATGAAAGAGGGCGCCAGTTTTACCTTTAATGCCGCCGACAGGGCCTGCGTCGCGTACCATACCGCCAACACGCAGCAAACGGCTATGAACGCCGCCCTGGCCGTCAGCACAAAATCCGGGCCGAAGCTCTCGAACCTCGGGAGGGCCAGGTACCAGAACAGCCGGATCCCGAGCAGGGCGATGACTAACACAAGGAAGGCGAAGAACAAAAACAGGGATTTCGGGGCGTCCGAAGACGCGGCGCCCTCAGCGCCGGGTTTCCAGTCGGCCCATTCGTCCCCCAACAGCCTGTCCTCAAGCCTCTTACCTTTACCGGTTTCCTTCATAGGTTGATGATTATATCACGAATAACGGACAGGCGCAATACGGCTATTAGGCGGACTTACGGATGACCAGGCTCGGTTCAAGGTATTTCAAGCGCGGCTTCCTGTGGGGAGAATTTATGGCGTCCAGCAGGTCATTGCCGGCCGTATAGGCTATCTCCATCACCGGCTGGGCGACGGTGGTTATCGGCGGGTCAAAGAAATCGCATATAGGTATATTATCAAAACCTATGACAGCCACGTCCTCGGGCACCCTCTTTCCGGCCACCTTGAGGGCCCTTATGACGCCTATAGCCATCCTGTCGTTCGCGGAAAAGATACCGTCGGGCGGGTCATCCAGGGCCATCAGCTTCTTAGTCGCTTCCTGGGCGTCCTCATACCTGAAATAACCGCGTTCCACGTAATCCGGCCTGAACGGCATCTTGGCTTCTTCGAGCGCCTGCTTGTATCCCTCGAACCTTTCAGCGGAGTCGAACCAGTTCTCGTGGCCGTGTATGAAAGCTATCTTCTTCCTGCCTATGTCTATAAGGTGTTTCGCCGCAATATACCCGCCGCGCCTGTTATCGCACCCGAAGGAATCCACGGCATCCGAATAGGCGAAGAGCAGCGCGACCGGGACATGGTTCTTCCTGAGCTCCTCGATCTTTTCAGTATCGTCCTTCGATATGGCCACTATCATGAGCCCGCCGACAAGCTTGCTCTTGTACATCTGCAGGCACTGGTCGCTGTCGAACTTGCTCTGGGTGAACATCATAAGCTGGTAATTGTTCTCGTTGGCAAATTTCGCCGCACCCTTGATAGTATCTATCGCGAAAAAGTCGGCATGCAGGAAGGCGTTCTTCGGGAATATCAGGCCTATCACGTTTATCTTTTTGGACGCGAGGCTCGCGGCATGGACATTCGGGAAATACTTGTCCTTTTCCAGGTAGTCGAGTATGCGCCTGCGCGTCTCGCTCGCGACGTTAGCGTCGTTCTTCAGCGCCCTTGAGATGGTCCTGCGCGATACCTTAAGTTTTTCCGCCAGTTCTTCGAGTGTTTTTGCGCTCATTCGTCCCCTTTGCCTGATGACACTATGTTAGCAGGCAACTCCGAAAAAGTAAATACTTTCCCCGTGCGCGGGTCGCTGAAAACAAACCCTTCCGGGGGCTTCGCCTTCCCGCGGACTTCCAGCTTAAGGCCCTTCGCGTAAGGTTTAAGCGTAAGGCTTATATCCCCGAAATAGGTCGGCAGGTCTTTCGCCGTGATCTGCTTGCCCGAATCCGCCCACTCTTTCGGGATACCGGCCCCAAGGACAAGCTTTCCCCCGTCCTCATACACGAACATATTCCTGACGCCGCATATATATTCCGCGCCTATCCAGGTATGCGGCATATCGCCGAGATATTGCGGCTGGCGGTAATCGCTGAACACCACTTCGGCCCAATGGTTCCATGCGCGCGGGCGCTTTACGGTCTGGAAATACTTGAGCATCTCGAACGCCCTCTGCCTGTCCCCCATGAGTATCAGCGCCGATATGTCGCGCAGCTCGTAAGGGGTGAAGCCGCCCTTCCAATCTTTATTGCCCCTCGGCTTCAGCGTGTCGTTGAAATACCTGTCGAACGTGTTCTTGAGCTGGGGCTGCGGCATGTACTTGAGCTCGCCGCAGGGATAAACGCCTATCGCCGTCGATGTCGCGTCGAAATCGCCCTTATCCGCGCAGCCCGGTATGAAGTCTATGTTCTTTAGCTTCATGACAAGATCGATCGAATCGTAAACGGACTTCCTGAAAGACGCCTTCTCGGCGCCTATCCACTTTACCGCGTCTTCCTTGCCCAAAACCTTCGCGATAGACCCGGCGTCCTCCCATCCTTTCAGGGCCCAGAAATCGTCCCAGTAGCTGTGCATCGCCGGAAAATAGCCCTCATGGCTGTTCGATTCGGGAAGGATCCCGCAGAATACCTTCTTCGGATCGGGCCCATTGCAGTACTGGTCCGTGAGCCTCTGCTTCCTGAGCTCGACCAGGTATTTGAGCGCCTTCTCTATGTTCGGCCACTTATCCTCGAGGAATTTCCGGTCGCCCGTGAAGCAATAATAGTCATATATCGCGAATATGAATTCCCCCTGGCTGTCGTATTCCTTCCAATCCTTGCACCATCCCGGCATTCCATTTTCTTCGAGTATGAAAGGCACCATTCCGTTCGGGTATTGCCTGTCCGCGATCCAGTCGAGGAACTCCTTGACATTATCTTTATATCCCAGCCTCATCATCGCTGCGGATAACAGCGCGCCGTCGCGCATCCAGGCTTTTTTGTAATTGCGCGAGCCGGGCTGCAATTTCAGCAGGTCCTTGTTTATCAGTATATAACCGAGGTTCGACTTCATAGTGTCGACTATCTCCATGTCCGGCACATCGATCTTTACGGCGTCGAGTTTGGATTCCCAGGCCTTCTTCTGCTCTTTGAACAGTTTAGCGAAATGGCTTGCGGCCTTGCCGGGCTTCTCCGGAAGGCCCCGGACCTCGCCGTGTAACGGCATCGCGAGGTAGAATTCGGCCTTCTTTCCGGCAGGCAGGTCGAAACTGTACTCGAGCGCGCCCGAAGCGTATTTATCCGGGTCTTCCACGGACCTCTCTTCCGGGACCTTGCCCGTCCCGATGATATTTACGATATCGTCCTTCTTATATTTTACGGCGCCGAAGGCGTCGGGCTTTGACAGCGAGATGACCGCCGGCGCGCCGTTGACCTTTACGACCGGCATAGCGGCATCTTCGTATGACAGGCTCCTTATCTCGGATAGCCCGCCGTATTCCCACGGCGGGACGACCTGGAAAGGCCTCACGGCAATGAACAGCTTCCCTGAGATCTTTGCCTTTGAGGTATTTTCAACGGTATACCATGCGTAACTTGCCGATCTGCCGCGCTCTCCCGAAGCAAAAAGCTTCTGGGTAAATATTATGCCGTTACAATCCCAGGTTACCATAGGCAGCGGCAGGTATCCCTTTTCGAGCGACTGCGAGACCTTTGCTCCTCCCGAAGTGATCAGTTTCGAATCCACATAGAGATAGGGCATTAATGAAAAACTGTGTGAGTAAGGCTCTATCGAGCCATCCTCGCAAAGAAGGCTCTCCTTATCGTCGCCGTCTATCCCCGCGACCGTCCAATAGACCTGCTGTTTGCTCAGCCATATCGGATAATAACCCGGAGCCGCCTCCTCTGCCAGCAGCTCATAGTGCCTCTGCGGGGTCGCCGATTCATCCGGGCCTTTCAACGCAATATCCTTCAGCGAATAACCGCTGCCGGTGTTGCTCTCCTTGCATGATATCTTTATGTACTGCACCCTGGTGGTATCGATATATATCAGGTCTTTGCTCCCATTGCCCTTTTCGGTGGAATAAACCTTTGACCAGGAGTTCCCGTCATTCGATACCAGTATCTCGTATGATTTTGCGTAATTCAGGGCCCAGTTCAGCTGTATGCCTCCGATCTCCTTCGGCTTCCTGAGGTCTAACATTATCCAGGCATCCGAGGCCGAATCGTTGAGCCACTCGGTAGCGCGTTCCCCGTCAAAAGCGTTGACAGCATCGCTGCCCTGCTGCGTGGACGACGCGGTGATGACCGGTTCCTCGTCCGCACCCTTGACCGCCAGCTCGAGGACGGAATAGCCCCAGGAGGTCGCCCTTTCCTTCATGAATATCTTTATGTACCTCGCGGGCACCTTCCTGAAATATATATCGTCGGTGCCGCCGTCGCTTTCCGGCGCGTCATAAACGGTTTTCCATTCGGAGTTGTCTTCCGATACGCGCACCTCGTAGGATTTACCGTATGCGGCCTCCCACCTGATAGTGATCCCCGAGACGTCTTTTACTTCGCCGAGGTCTATAAGAAGCCACTGGGGATCCGCAAACTGGCTGCTCCACCTGCTCTGGTAATTGCCGTCAACGGTGTTTTTAGCCGGGTAAAGATCGCTCTCACTGGATGATGCGGAGACCTGCAGGGGCGCCGTCCATGCGCTATTTACGGGAAATAAAGAGGAGATAATAAGGAGCGGGAACGCGATGGCTGACTGCTTCAACAACCTTTTCATAACTTAAGGCCTCCGGGTTATTTGCGTTAATTATATTACTTATTGCCCATGAGCGCAATACTGTTGCGCCCTTGCAGGGTCCCGGATCGCCCTTGATTGCAAGACTGGCCCCGCATCTATCTTATTTTTGGGGGATGAGACTTTTGCGGAGCCAGTTTGCATACTATCTTCTACTTCTTCTTTCTTGAAACACCTAACAAACCAACTAAACCCGAGCCGAGTAAAAGAAGGCTTGCCGGTTCAGGAACGGCAGCGACATCGATCGATGCATCGTCCCAATAGAACTCACCGCTGGCACCGCCGGATGTCTTCTCAACGAGAAGGTTGACGAGGACCGTCTCCGTACCTTCCGGTGTAGTCACCGTGGTAGAGAGGTTTGTCCAGTCGAACGTTCCGGTCGGAGCTGCGACGGACGTCTTGTTGATCTGAACGCCGCCCATGTCCTTGAACTCAAGCTGGAGCTTGGGGTTCGCATAATTACGGGCTGTGGACTTAAGCCACGTTGAAGCCGTGATCTGCTGTCCCTCGCCGATGCTCACTTCCTGGCCCCATCCCGCCCACAGGTTCTTGGGCGATCCGGTATTGGCAGTCATTACTATCTTGCCGCTCTGGCTGCCCGAGTACTTCTCCGTAGCCGATGTCTTCATGACGACATCCGTAACGGTAGGATTTTCACGTAAACCCCACCAATTGTCCGGATCCGCGTCAGAACCCATCGGAGTCTCAAAGCTAGAATTCAGCAGCATGTTAGCATGCGCTGCCGATGACAACGAAAGCACTAAACCAACTACTAACCCGAGGAAGAAAATCTTTTTCACTTGTTCACCCCCCTTCGTCACCGATTTTACCTGCTTATCTCCCCGAAACTTAAACTGTTTTACTGCCCCCGTGGGCATCATTTTATAAAAAAAATATGCCACAGTTGAATTAACAAAGATGCCTTATTGACTTCCTAAAGTTTATCACCTGATCGTTGTCCTGTCAAGACTATTAATTTGCTATTTTTGGGGATAAACTTGCCCTCGTGGGCAACGCTTCCTCCCCCGGATCTCTTCCGAAGGAAGAAGCGCCCTAATGGCCTATTTCACAAATGCGATATCATCGATGTAGACGGTGCCCTGCTTCTTTGACGAACAGGTCATATCGTCAAATACTATTACGAACTCGCTCAACGAGCTAAGGTCAGTAAGGCCGCCGAATGAGCTGAGCGGTATCACGACTTCCTGCCAGTCCTTTGTTATATTGCTTACTGTAAACTTACCGACTTCACCCTTTGAGTTCTTGAGCTCAAGCTTCATCTTCTGTGAGAAGCCCGCGACCTCATCGCCCTTTACCCAGAATGTCAGCTTGTCGTACTGCGCGCCGTCAACGTTGCCGAGCTTCATCCATACGCCGTTATAGGCTGGGTTCGGGGAATCGACATCATAATCTATCTGAAGGGCAAAACCCTTGTCGCCATGCTTTAGGTCTGAATTGAAGTTTATCTTGCATCCCTGCGTGGTATCGTTGGGGTCCTTATCCCAAGCTCCGAAATCCCCTCCCAGGTTATTCGGCTTGTCCCCGGTCTCAAAATCCGCTATTACCAATGTCGCTGCATTGGCTGCGCCGGAGATAGCCAGAGCGATGATCAATACCGCAAAAAATCCCCTTGTCTTATCCATCTAGTCTATTTACTCCTCCGAGGTTGCGTAAAGCTGGATGGCCCCGTTTTGCAGGGGCCATCCGTGTTATCTCTTTGCCCGGATCTACTTCTTCTTTCTTGAAACACCTAACAAACCAACTAAACCCGAGCCGAGTAAAAGAAGGCTTGCCGGTTCAGGAACGGCAGCGACATCGATCGATGCATCGTCCCAATAGAACTCACCGCTGGC
>JBAZFE010000038.1:0-11461 GCA_041653555.1 Candidatus Omnitrophota bacterium | reverse complement strand
ACCTGTTCTTTTTTTATGCCGGAGGCCGCTTCCTGCCCGCGGGACGGGGACATCAGGACCACGCCTATCGCCTTATCTTCGATGACGATCGGGATGAAGGCCATGTAGGATTTGTTGTATTCGCAGATATTAGGTTTTTTCGAATTCGCTATGGCCGCGCATGCCTTATTGACCAGATCGAGAAAGCCGGGGTCTTTCTTTTTTGAGGAGACGAGGGGCTTACCCTTCAGGTCGATAAACGAGAACTCCATCCCGGTCAGTTTCAGGAAAGCGTTCTCAATGTCCTGGAGGACCTTAGTGCTTGCGATCCCTTTAATAGCGAGTGAGCATTCCATATCTTATTAAAATTTACTATATTTAAGCAATATTGTCAAGCAAATTACCTATTTGAAATCGAGGAACCCTGAATCCTTCATCCACCTGTAAGTGACCGCTATGACTACCAGGAGCGCCGCGATCGCGTATAATCCCTTTATCCCCCTGAAGCTTAGGGCGATCATGCCGAAGCACGTAGAAAGGAAATACAGGGAGAGCACGACCCTCCTCTGGGATTCTTCCCTGAACAGGAGCTGATGGTGGATATGTTCCTTATCGCCCTGGAAGATGTGCCTCTTCTTCGCGAGCCGCCGGACTATGGCGAGCGTCGTATCTATTATCGGCACCCCCAAAGCTATCACCGGCACGAAGAGCGTTATGATCGTCCTGCTCTTCTGGAAACTCACGACCGATATCGCCGCCAGCACGAACCCGAGGAACATGCTGCCCGGATTCCCCATGAATATCCGCGCCGGATAAAAGTTGTACGGCAGGAATCCCGCGCATGCGCCGACCAGTGAAAAAGCGAGGAAAGCCACGACATACTCATGCTGGTCGAGAGCGGACAGAAATATGAAGAACGACGATATCCCCGATACGCCTGCGGCGAGGCCGTCCAGCCCGTCCAGCAGGTTTATCGCGTTGGTTATGCCGACTATCCATATCATAGTGAAAATGATCCCCATGAAGCCGAGAGAGACCTTGCCGACGAACGGGACAGTGAATTCCTCGACGACAAAACCGCATGCCACAAGCACGGCCGCGGCGACGACCTGTACGAGAAGTTTTGGTTTGGCCTTCATCGGCCTTATATCATCGATGATGCCGAGGATGACGATCATCGCGGCCGCTACGCTGAAACCGGCAAACTTCAGCGAGAACGTGTCCATGGCTCCCGGGACCGCATGAAAAGCCACTAAGGTACCGGCGAAGAACGCTGCCGCTATGGCTATGCCGCCAAGCGTCGGCATATTGTTCCTGTGGACCTTCCTTCCTCCCGGCTTATCGACAATGCCCAACGCAAGCGCGACCGCCCTCACTATAGGCGTCAATATCAGCGCCACTGCGCCGGAAATAAAGAATGTGGCCAGGAAATATCTAAGCATTTATCATCCTCTGGTTGTTTCGGCTTTTTCCCACGTCGCTTTTATGCCCCCAGTCATAAACCTTAGCAAGCCGATTGCTGAGGCCAGGTTAACAATGCAAAAGTAAAGTGGGATCTTAAGGACTTTTAATTTAATGCTGTTCTCCTCGAGTATATATCCTGCTACGGCGGATAAGTAGAACAATATCTGGCACATAATAACTCCTCTATAGAAGGGTCTATCCAAAATAAATAGATTCGCAATAAAGATCAAGACCAACAGGACTGGCACGAACCACCGTATAAATTTATGGAAAAGGAATTGAAAGACGCGGAGCGGCCCGGAGGAGATTATGACCGATCCTATCGCAAAACTCGCTTTAAGCCCTTGCGCAATAATCCGGGCTTTCTGCTTTATCCCTTCTTTTGTGTTTGCCGCGGTCTTTTCCGACGTGATGGCTTCGGGCTCATAGACGAGACCGTATCCTTTCTTTGCGAGTATCATTGGAACGACAAAATCATCCGCAAGCGTTTCCTCTACGGGCTCAAATAATTTCTTCCTGATCGCATAGATAGAGCCGTTTACAACAAGCAGCGAGAGCAGGCTGCTTTCTTTCTCTTTTATGACTTTCTCGTATTTCCAATAAAGATCTTCACCTTCTCCCGCGAGGGATTCGTTCCTATATTTCAATTCGCCGCAGACGCAGCCTATCCTTTCATCCGCAAAGTTCCTAACTAGATTCCTTATCGCATCCTTCTCATAAAGAGAGTTCGCATCAGTGAAGACTATGATATCGCCGATGGCTTGCGCCACCGCCGAATTAAGCGCGGCCATCTTCCCTCTTCGTGGCTCCTGTTCTATCAGCTTTATACGGGAATCGGAAAATCCCGCCGCAATCGCTTTCGTGCCGTCGGTGCACCCGTCCAGGACCAACAGCACCTCAAGCTTCTCCCCGGGGTATTCGAGGGAAAGCGCGTTCTCTATCTTTGCAGCTATTACCTTTTCTTCGTTGTGTGCCGGTATAACCAGCGTCACCTGCGGCTCGATATCGGATTTCAAATATGGCTTCCTGAAGAATTTTGCGAGCAATGCCATCGCGACGGGATATCCCAGATAGCTAGCCGCTATCAGCCCGATACAAGACCATATTATATATATAGCCGCCATATTCTCACCAGCCCGTTTCGGCCGTATGCCTTATGCCGTCTATGTTCTTATCCCACCCGTCCCACGTGGTAGCTATGATACCGAGGCAGTGCGCATGGCCTCGCGAAGCCTTTGCAAGCTCGTCTATGCCGTCACGGTCCTTCCATCCTGCCTCGATATAATCGAAGCCCTTCGAATCGAAATAATCGGGACTCCTGGCTATCTTCCCGTAACGGTCATTAGCCTCGAACCACCAAGACAACAATATGATGTCCTGCGGTATATCGTCGATCACGCCGGTAGTCTTGCCCTTTACTCCGCCGAACTGTATCTGGATGTCGCCGTTGCCACCGAGGTGCCAAGGGTTCAGCATATCGTCCCATATCAGCACCTTAGTATCGGTAGAACGCGACTTTATAATATCGTAAAGTTTGTTTATATCCTCCGCGAAAAGCTGTTCGTTGGTCATGTTCCTCTTGCGACACCTCGAGTCCCTGTTTATACCGAGGACCTCGTCGTGCCCGAGGCAGATATACCGCGGCTCGAGCGCATCTATCACCCTCACTATCGCATCCGACATCACCTCGTAAGTGTGGGGCGAGGACGGGCAATACGTGCAAGTCCATTGGGCCCACGAGACCGTCTTCTGTTCGGCATAGTCATAGCTTACGAGCACCGCATCTCCGTCCCTGATCCTGCCGGATGGCAGCCTCTTTATGGCCGCCGGGTCGCCCCGCAGTTCAAACGGGTATTGAAGCGTCCCGCCTTCTACGATGTAGTCGGTGCCTTCTTTATATGTAATCGACCCCTTAACGTCCTTGACTACTATGTCGGTCGTATCATCCCTTATGACATTTACAAGGGTATGGGCCGTCTGTATCCTTGGCGAAGCCGTATCTCCCCTGAAGACGAAGGCCTCGTCCCTGACCCATATCCCCTCGATGGCCTGCGGATACCTGGATACCACCGGACCGGAATAACTGAAGCTCACGAGGTTCGGGATCGGCTCTATGAACCTGTCCCTGGCATACTCAAACATCTCGGCCATCTTACCCTTCCTGCCGGGATCCTCGAGGCCGTAAAAATCCCAGCTCTCGATTATCGCGAAATTCATCTTCAGACCCGCCATTATGTCTATCTGCGATTTCAGGCTGTCATAATTCGCGGCATTTATATGGACACCCCTAATACCATAAGACGGGTGGTCCATGATCTTGATACATTTAACGTACAGCGTGCCGTTATCGGACTTTTCTATGGATTGCAGGAGCGTCTGGACTCCATAAAACAGTCCCGCCTCGCCCGCCGCATATATTGTGACCTTGTCAGGCGCGACCTCGAGCAAGTAACCCTCGCCGCCTATCTCTCTGTCCAGCGACCTGTCAATGTTGAGGACGATTATCTCCTTCCCGTCCTTATCATCCGAGAAGCCGATCGCCATCCCGTATTTCTCGCCCAAGACGTTTTCCAGGTATTTACCTGCCGAGCGACTGTCCGCGGAGCGGTCATAGACCAGCTCCCATCTGCTGTCTATGGCGGCCTGCCCGCCCGCGGCGATGCAGGACTTCGGCGCGGGAAATATGCCCGCGGGGCACGCTGCGTCATCGCCGCAATATACGGGGCCTGCCCATATTAAAAGCAGGGCAAATGTGGCCGATATCTTATTTATCGTTCTTACCAAGCAGGTCCTCCGATGCTTTTATCACGTCATCCGCGCTTATCTTAAGCATGCACCTGTAATCCTTGGTCACACAATCGAACTCCTTGCCCGACCACCTGTTCTTTTTTGCGGTCTCCTTCAGCGTATCCCTCAAGAAAGGATAATAACACGGGCTGCAATCCAACCCGCTCTGCAGCACAATATGCCCTTCTCCCCACGGCCTGTGTATCCGCGGATCGGCGGCGCCGAAGATACTTACCGTTGGGACCTTAAGGGCCGCGGCTATATGCATCGGCCCAGAGTTATTACATATAAGAAGCTTCGACATCGTCAGCAGCGCGGACGTCTCCATGAGCGTTAGCCGACCGGCCGCAATTACCGGACGGTGTTTCATCATACTGGCGACCCGCGCCGCTTTTTCGGCATCGGCCTTGCCGCCTATCAATACTATCTTGACCCCGGGCTTTCCGGCCAGCGTGTCGGCCGCGCTCGCGAACCTTTCCTCGGGCCAGCACCTGTAGAGCGCGGTGTATACTCCGCCTCCAGGATGCACGCTGACGAACGTGTCGCCAGCCGATATGCCGTTTCCATCCAGAAACGCCCTTGCGGTCTTCATGTCATCCGCGCCTACTACGACCTTCGGGCATTTATCGGCGTTTCCTATATCGATGCCTGCGACGGCAAGGATATCCAGATTCATCTCTACCGCGTGCTTTACTTTATCTATCGTTGAGCGTGCCGTAAAAAGCCATCCGTAACCTTTGAACATCTTCAGTCCCTGTGCGACCCTGACCTTTGCGCCGGAAAGGTATCCTAAAAATGCAGAGCGGACGCCGCTCGGGTATGCGCATATCGAGGCTCCGAATCGCTCCTTCCTCAAGCCGGACACCATTCGCATTATATACAGCAGGTCTCCTGCCCTCGCGCTATTGACCGTATAAATACGGTCAATATCCGTATTCCCTTCGAGGATCCCCGCATTGCCGGTGAAAGTCAAAACACAAACGCGTGAAGACGGCGAGGATTTTTTTATATTTCTGGCTATCGGCGTCGCCAAAAGGAGGTCGCCTATGCCTTGCAGCGATATTATAAGGTATTTATCCATCGCGGCCGGCCCCGAGGTCTATATATACGCGTTCGTACCTCTTCACCATAGCTTCCAGTGAGAACCTCCTGCTAACAGCATCCTTTGCCGCGGAACCCATGTGCTTCCTCAGTTCCCCGTCATCCGCAAGGGCCGTCACCGCATTATATATAGCACCAGCATCGTCGATCCCTACGAGCATCCCGGTCTTCATATCCTCTATCGCTTCAGGCGCTATGCCGGTCCTCGTCGAAACCACCGGTTTCCCTGCTGCCATGGCCTCGATGACCGCAATACCAAAACTGTCTTTAAGAGAGGATGATACGAAAATGTCTGCCGCGGAGAGTATCTCATCTGCGTCATTCCTGAATCCGAGAAAACGTATATTATCCGCAATGCCGAGGTCCTTCGCCTTCCGCTCAAGCGGAGCCCTTAAAGCGCCATCTCCCGCTATGGCGAGATATGCACTCTTCCTCTCTCCTATGACCTTCGACATCGCCTCGAGCAGGCGGCCGAATCCCCGTTCCGGACTTAACCTTCCGATGCCGACCACGAGCAATCCAGGCTCCGGTATGCCCAATTCCCGCCTTATGGCCGGGCCGCAGCCCGTCTTGCCATACCGGCCGGTATCCACGGCATTTTCGACTTCAACGATCTTTTCTGCGGGTATTCCCCTGCCCGCCAGGACGGATTTCATCGGCCCTGATACGGCTACTATCCTGTCGAACCTTTTCAATACCTCTATATCCATCCTCTCATAAAAGCCTATCTTCGGGTTCGTGCCCAGGAACCCGTGGGCCGTGGCCACCTTTTTTATCGGGGTCTTCCTCGCGGCAAGGAAACCTATAATGTCGCTTTTATATTCGTTGCTGTGCATTATATCCACGCCGTTATCCAAGAGCATCTTCCTGAGCCTGGCTATCGAACCTGTATCGAACCTGCCGTTAAGCTCCAGTTGCAGGGCCGGCAGCCCCGCGCCTTTTGCCCTGGCTGCAAGCGGCGGTTCGGAATCCCCCTTTTCTTTAAGCGTTATTATCAGCAGCTCGAACTTGTTTTTGTTAATGCGCTCCGCAATAGACAGGATTATCGACTCTGCTCCGAGGATTACCTTGCTGGCCCTCGGGCTGCTTCTTATTAGGGCTATTTTTATTTTATCCATTATCTCTCAATGAAAACTCTCTTAGGACTACCGCCAATGGTATTATTATCCAAAATATCAATAACTGCAAATAAGATATGAACATTCCACCCAACAAATATACCAAAAGGCTTATCTGGAGCGCGGATGATATTTCCCCGAGATGGCGTTCGCCTTTCGCCAAAAAGTTCCTTTTCGCGTCATTCAGGTACTTTAATGTCAAGAATATTAATATCAGAAGGAACGTCAGGCCAAATATGCCGGTTTCAGCCGCAGTATGTATATAAAGGTTATGGGCATCCAGGCCCATTTTAAAACGAACGTCGGACGACGTGATCGACTTCATGAAATACTCATACCGGAACATCCCGAAACCTACGCCGGTTATCGGATTCTCCGTGAAAAGGTCTGTTCCAACCTTCCATCCGGCCAGCCTTTTGCCGATAGCCGGGTCGCTGAACTGCGTTATAGTGCCTGCCCTTTCCCAGTATTTCTGCGGGACAAGCGGAATCATCACGGCAAGGGCAATTATTATAGCCAATATTCCTATAAATTTGTTTTTCTTAATTATCCTTATTCCCACGGAAAGGAACATGACCGTTGCAAGTTGGACAAGTCCAGCCCTTGAGAACGATAATACCGTACCTACGACCAATATTCCTATGATCGTAATAAGAATCGACCTAATGGTAAACCTTTTATTCGAATAGAACAGCGCTATCGCGAGAGGGATCGAGATGACCAGGTCCATCGCGTATACGTTCGCATCTTCAGCAAAACCACTGATCCTGAGTATGCCTTCCGGAGCATAATACACGCCTATGTGGTGCGTATACTGGTAAATCCCTACGAGAGCGGAAGTGAAATTAATAAATACGAGAAACCACACTAGAAATAGTAACTGGCTTTTTGTCTTTATTAGATTTGCAATCGTAAAATAAAGGGCCAGTGCTTTGGAGCTTACCTCCAAGAAAAACGGGAAACTGTAATCAAATTCATTGAATGTAGACAAAAAGCCGACGAGGAAGAATGCCACAATAGCTAAATTCTGCGGCGCTGTTTTAATCTTGAAATCGCGGTATATAATGCTATGAAATCCCCATATGAGCAGTATAACGAACGCGAGATTCCTGGCAAGGTGCAACTCCTGAAGCTGCGGGATCCAGTATGTGGGATGAAAAAACGTCCCTATAATGAACACGATAATCGCTATATAAAGATTCAAAAATATAGCTAGCCCTATACAAAAACCGGCGAATAGGAACGCAACGATATACCACGGCAGTATCCAGAAACTTGCCCCGACACAAAACGCCAATAGCGCTATGAACAGCTTCACGAGGGCAGGCAGTTCTATCAGGGGGCTTTCCTCGCCCCGGTCTTTATATGCGTGATCGATATGCCCTGGTTTTGTTATATCCATATTGACCATTTCATAATATACAAGTGCTTGATAAGTATCAGGCGCAAATTAGTCTTTTTTCTGTCAAAAATGTTCAGATACATTATAAGGCAAGCGGCCACCATGCACAATGAGGCAATAAGCGTAAATATACGATGTAATATTACGTAAAATAACCCGCAATGCTTTTTAAAATAACGTTCCATGGATTTTTTTGCTTCGACTGCCATGGCATACGGCGCTGCGGCGGCGCTTTTGCCCCAATAATGCACAATCACTGCGGAAGGTACATAGCGGATCTTCCATCCGCCTTCCTTTATGCGCCGGAAAAGGTCCGTGTCCTCTGCATACATGAAATATTTTTCGTCGAACATCCCGATGCGGTCAAGCGCCTGCTTTCTCATCATGGCGCAAGCTCCGGACAGCATCTCCACTTCCATTTCGTCTTCATGGTCCCAGTAAGACATCAAGTAGTGTCCGAATAACCTGCTCTTCGGGAACCTCTTATGTAGCGTCATCATAACAAAAAATTCGGACAGCGGAGTCGGGGCATTCCTCGCGCATTCATACTGGATGGTTTTGTCGGGATTTAATATTTTTGGACCTATTGCGCCGACGTCCACTTTCGATTCCATAAACCTGATCATCGTAAGCAAGGTCCCAGGCAACACAATCGTGTCCGGGTTCAACAGCAATATATATTCCGACGCACAAACCCTAATCCCTTGATTATTGGCCGCCCCGAACCCGACGTTAATGTTGTTCGCGATATATTTTACCTCTGGAAAGAATGACTTGAGCATACCGGAACTATTATCGCTTGAATTGTTATCTACGACTATAATCTCTATTTTTAAGCCAGAACTGTTTTCGCATATTGAGTTCAGGCATTGTTTTAAATATTCTTCTGCATTCCAGTTTACTATTACAATCGAAAGGTCCATGTCTCTCCGCCTTGTCTTGGCTGCCGTAAAAACAAAAAACCAAAATCCTTTCGCGCGGATCTTGGTTCATTAATTCACCGGATAACCTCCTGGCCTTGGACTAAAGGTGCCGGTGGATATACTCGGGAATATGATATTCTATCCCTGTCAGGACATATCCTAGGATGTTTGCACCGACACTCTTAAGTACGCTCTCCGCGCGCGCCACGACTTCCCTGCGGGTCCTCCCCGCCCTGACGACCAGCACCGTCCCGTCGACAATATGGCTTAAAATGCGCGGGTCCGAAAAAGGTATCACAGCCGGCGTATCCAATATTATCCTGTCGTATTTGCCCTTTAGCTCGAACAGGAGGTCCTTCATCTTCTGCGAGCTTAATAATTCGGTCGGATTTCCTGAGGGATTCCCCGCGGCTATGATAAACAGGTTCTTGATCTCGCTTGCCGACGTGACATCCCGGGCCTCCGCCTTGCCCGACAACAGGTCCCCGAGGCCTTTATAAAGGGAGATCCCCATAAGGCCTCCTATCGACGGCTTCCTGAAATTGCAGTCGATCAGCAGGGTAGGTTTGCCCGAATTCTGCGCGGTCACTATAGCCAAATTGACCGCCGCGACGCTCTTCCCTTCCTCGTTCGAGCAGCTCGTGATCACGATGGCCTTCAGCTTTCCTTCCCTTTCGGGACAGAATATATGCGTGGATACTACGCGGAACTGTTCGGCTATCGGGCTGCCCGGGTTATGGAATGCGACTATCTTCTTGCTTATTCCCGACGATAGGGATATCTCCGGGCGCTCAGCCGGCGGAATATTCACAGGCACGGCAGGGGCGGCCTGGAAGGCTTTTCCTTTTTCATCCGCGGCCCTCTTCAGGGCCTCGTTAAGCTTGTTTATGCCGTTGCCGTTATTTTGCATTTCTTCCGGCGTCCGCCGCCTTTTCTTTGTTGGCTATTTCGATGACTTTCCTTCTCACTTCATCCTGTTTCATGCCAGAGCTTATGGCAGCTATCGTAAAGAATATGATATAAAAAGCTATGATCAACACTGCCAAACCCCGCTGCCTTGCCGCTTTCGCGGAGGCTTCGGCCTTATCGACGATCGCTGAAACACCTTCGAGGATCTCGAATCTCAGGAATGGCCTTGCGTCCTCGACGCCCCGGAACGAGTGGTCCGCGAATTCCGCAAGGAATACGCACCCGAACCCGGAAAGCACGCCGAGTATAAAAGCGACTATACCTATTATCAGTATCTCTGGCTTTGACGGCTTAAGCGGAAGCCTCGCATCGTCAAGGACCGTATATTTCGTGCTCTTCTCCTGGACTTCGGCTGAGGTGAGCTTGTTCTCTTCTATTTTCAGAGTGAGCATCTTGTATATGTTCTCGTTGACCTCGGTATCCCTGGTCATCAGCGCAAGCTCCCTCTCCTGTTCGGGAAGGGTCTGTATCTTCGATTCGTACTCCTTGACCAGCTTTCCGAGGCTTTCCTTCCTTTTTTTCAGGTCGTTGACTTCCTTCTCCGCGTCTTTTACCTTCTGGCTTAACCTCTGGAAGAACAACGGGGCCGTCATGGCTGTGTCGCCATCAACCATCTTCTCGGTCTCCGTCCTGAGCTTTTCCCTGACATCTTCCATCTGGATCTGGCTGGAAGCCATATCGGCGGAATCCGGCTTCTCGGATACCATCTCTTCATGCTTTGACTGCAGGCTCTGCAATTGCGTGTTCAACCGCGATACGGTCGGGTTGAGGTCCATCATATCCTCGGATATAATGACCGGCTCCCTTCCCGACATCTGCTTCTTAAGTCTGTCTAACTTGCCTTCCGATTCCCTGAGGTTCATATCTACGGCAGTAAGCGACGTCTGGTAATTTGTCAGCATCGATACGTTATAATCAAGCTCCTGCCCCGGCATCTGCATCGGGTACTTCGCGCGGAAATCGAAGAGCTTCTTTTCGGATTGTTCGAGTTTCTCCTTATAGACCTTCGCCTGTTCTTCCGCGAATTTTATCGCCGAGGCCGCCTGCGCCGTCTTCTTTGTCTTATTTTCATTTATGAATATGTCTATGATCGTCTTTGTGACATTTCTTGCCGCCACGGGATCTTTGTCTTCATATGCTACCTGGAATACGTCGGGAGACCTCATCTTGACTTCGGCGCGCTTCCTTATACCCATGAGCATCTTTTCGTACATAACCTGGTCTGTCACGCCCTTGTCGAGGTTAAGGGTCCTTACGAGCGTCAGCAGGTGTGGATAGCTCAGGATCTTCTCGGTCAGGGTCTTGAGCTGTTCCGCGAGGGTAGGCGCTTGCCCGGTAGCCGATGCGTATGCCAGCTCTTTTGCGGCCAGCGGGTTCACGGGCTTTTCCTCCTCGACCAAGATAAGTACAGACGCTTTATAATACTTCGGAAGGAAAAAACTGCCTATTGAGGCGGTAAAAAACACCATAACGAACGGCAGCATGAAGAACCACTTGCGGTGGAAAATGATCTGCAGGTAATCCCTTAATGAGCCCTGTGCCTGTTCCGGCGCCGTAGTCATTAATTATTATTCTCTCATATCCAGGATCCTCATCAGGTCTTTCTGCATAGCTTCGGATCTTTTTTCGGTCTGAGGAGGAGTAAGCTGAACGCCGCCGGATTTTTCTATCGCGGTTTCAATCATCGGGTCTATCCTCTTGGTCCTGTCCACGCTTTC
>JBAZFE010000037.1:0-11517 GCA_041653555.1 Candidatus Omnitrophota bacterium | reverse complement strand
GAGTCGCAAGAGAAGATTTCGGCCGAGCAGACGAAGTCAGCAGAAGACCAGCTTCGGCTCGAACTCAAAGGTAGAAAAATTGAAGCGGCGATAGCTAAAGATGGCTTTGATGCATTTATGGATCAAGGAGAGGAAATAAAAGCGTACTTCAGCGACCTGTATGGCGGCGCAGGAGAGGAGATTTACGAAGCTATATCGAAGAATATCCTTGCGGATTTGCGCCCAGATAAAGCGGCTGAGCGCGGACTGCTAGAGTACTACAATCCTGATGCTGGAATGCAGGCTGCCGCAACTGCGGGGCAAAACGCGCAAGCTTCGCCGATTCCGAGCTCCGACTCTCAGACGCCAGCGGCGACTCAGGTTGTAGGAGCTACGCCGCAAGCTCCGATAGTCCAGGAACAAGCGCAACCAGCCGCCGCAGATCAGGATCAGATAAGAAGCGGCTTCGCCAACTATCTTTCGCAGAACTTCAAGGGCGTAACGCCTGAGTCGCTGTCGAAGTATAGCCTTCAGCAGCTTCAGAAGGCTAACCCTGGAAGCTGGCAGAAATACTCGAAGTCGGCGGCTCAGCCTTCGGCTACGAGCGGAGTAGGAGCGCAAGCGGCTTCTGGCGCAAGCGTCTCGGCTACTACCTCGAAGTCAGGCGCTGACCTCGGAGCGTATCAGGCCGCGCTCGATATGATCCCTGCGGGCGGAAAGCGAGATGCGGCTGAAGCCGCATTTCAGAAGATCGTAAACGAAGTTACGACAGGTACTAAGGAAACCCTTACACCGAAGGAAACGGCGGCGGTAAAGTCTGCGACTAACGAGCTCGCGCGAGCCGCTCGCAATACCCGAGTTGCGCAGTATATACGAGCTGGTGGAATGAAAGAATATGTTGACGAAGCTGCCAGACGATACAATCAGCTCGACGAAGGAATGCGGGAGTATATTCGAGGCGCGGGACAGCTCTCGACGGCGGACGCGAAGCTTTATTACCAGGGCGTCAAGGCCGACCTTGATGCTCAGAAAGCGCTTCAGAAAGCTGGCTACGATGCGGCGACGATCGCGACCAAGGAAGCGCAGCTAAAGGTCAAGGCGGGAGCTCTTGTGCTTTCGCTTCAAGACAGCTATACGAGGGCTAAGGCAGCGCTCATATCCGCAACGAGAACTAACGATAGCAATACGATAAAGGCCGCAGAATATGAACTTAATAAAATAGACTCGATAGTAAAGGCGTTCGATGTCTACGCAAAGGCTGAGTATAACGCTCGTCTAGGCTATCGCCAGATGCAGAACGACCAAAATAAGAAATGGACTAAAGCGAGCGAAGATCAGTATATCAAAGAGGGGTACACAGAGCCAGACGGAGTTCTTTATTCTTCGCGTAATATGGCGGCGTCGCTTCTAAGATCCCTTCTCGGGGCTGCGCCTGAAGACGACGTTATGAACATCGCAGCGCAATATGTCATCGACCTCGGCGGGATACAGCTTGGACAGATCGCCCCTGAGAAGCAGGCAGTCGTTCCAGCGCTTCCGACCCCGGGCGGGAAGCCGCAAGCTGGCGTTAAGTCGGGAGTCTTCGACGACTAAAAGCTAAGGAGTTTTCATGGACCCGACGAAGCTCGCTGTTCCATCGAACCTGGTAGAAGATAGCGAAGCTGCGAAGGCCGCGCCTGGGAGCGCGGCTTTTCGCGCTGAGCAGACTTTACAATTTATTCAGAAGACGACGAAGCCAGCCGCTGCTCCGCAAGCCATGGCGCCGATTCCTGCTGGCTCGTCGCAGATGTCGATATACAAGGCTATGGCAGCGAAGGCAGCTGACCCTAAGTTCGTAGCGCTCGGATATCAGGAGCAAAGAAACGAGCGCAAAAATATCGTAACGCAGTATCTATCGGCAGACCCGAGCTTTCTGAAGCTCGATGCTGAGACGCAACGAAATGTCTATTTGCAGACTATGTCCTCATACGACATTCCTGCGCTCGAGGATAAGAAGCTCGAAAAGTACATTGACGCTCTCGTTCAGGGCGGACGAAATGGAAATGCCGAGGCTTTGTCCCTTATCGAAGGCCTTGTAAATGCGAATGCGATGTCGCGAAGCTCGGTATTCGGTTCTCTCATAGGAAAGTATTACGAAGCTATCGGCGGAATGTCTCTTACTCCAGGAAGTGGGTATGGGGATCTTACCGGAGAAAGTGTATCGAATCTCATGGACGGAAGCGATGCAGCGAAGATTCAGGTTTACTTCTCGGCTTTAGGCCAGGACCCAGATTTCAAGGGCATTCTCAAGACAGAGAAGCAAGCTGCGTTTCTTGGCTCGTCGATCGATCAGACGGCGCTTTCGATCGTTCCAGGAGCGAGGGCCTCAACCGCAGTCGGTAGAATCTTCGGAGGAGCTGCGGTAAATATGACGGTCGGCGCCGCGGGCAACCTTATCATCGAGAACGCTCAAGCTGCTTTGCAGAACGAGCCTGAGCGCTATACCGATACCTTCAAGGAGATCACGAAGACCGCAGGACAAGGCGCGGCGATTAACTTCGCTATCGGAACTGGATTTGCGGCGGTATTCGAGGTTGGATCGGCCACGAGAATACTTTTCAAAGCGGCTCCGAAGAGCGACCTCGCTCCGACAGGATCGCTATGGTGGAAGAAAGCCGCGAATCCTCTCGAAGTCGAAGGAGCGATATCGAAGCTCGGCGGAGCAGAGAATGTTCCCGAGACTCTCTATCGTCAGCTCGATCCGAAGACCCGCGACAGCGCCTGGACGCAGTGGGCGAAGATGGACGCGCTTCAGAAAGACGCCTCGAAGGTCGATCTTAGCCCGATAGATACGACTGCCTTGGCGGCGATCGACCTTCCCGATGTGCGATTCGCGCCTAAAGACTGGGCAAGTCCAACCTCGAGCGGCTTCAATGTTTGGGAATATGTTCCAGGTAAGAACGGTCGGGCCCCGCTGACGTTGACCGGAGAAGCGAAGTCAATATCGGAATTGCGCTCGATTCTCGCAGACAAGATGGTAGCTCGATACGGCATGGTAGACGACCTTTCGAGTCCGATGTCGATGGTCCAGGGCTCAGATTTGCTTCTCGAAGGCCGAATGCGCTATCTCGCAGACAAAGCCTATGATCCTTTCGCGGATATTCCTTCGGTAGAAGACTTCATAAGCCCGACAAAGCGAGGCTATATCTCACCGACTGAAGCTCAGGATGCAGCGTATGCGGCAGTATCAGGAGGCGGCAGTGCCTTCAAGGTCAAGATCGATGTCGATGAAAGCCTCGCTTCGAGGATCGTAAATAAGAAGTCATTGCTCGACGACGCTTCGTCGCTTCGGATAGTCGAAGCTTCTAGCGACGAGGCAAATGCCCTCGTAGTCTTGAATCGAGCGGCTTCGGGCGATGTCGTCCAGAGCGCTAACGCTTGGGCTCAGAAGGCCTCGAATGCTGGCGGCGGGTGGAGCGCTGAAGAAGCCCGTAAGTTCTATCTTATCCATCATGGCTTCGACGGCATCGCGGATTCGGCTACGAAAACCTTTGAGGCCTTCTTTCCCTCTAAAGTGAAATGGATCACGGACCAGATAGACAAGGCTACGGGAGCTTTGAGGCCAGTGACTCAGGCAAGGCTCGCGCAGTCTGGCGCGGTAGGCAATAAGATTTTTCTCTCGTCGAAGATCAAGGCGAGTCTCGGACCTAAGACGCTCGCCTCGAACGGCGATGCTTTGGCTACGGTCGCCATGGCTAAGTTCAAAGGAACTCTTCAAAGCGACGACGTAGGCAATTTCGTAAAGCAGCTTTCGAGCGCTAAGGGAGTCAGCGCGAAGACCGTCAAGGTCGAGATTGCTCGCGGAAAGAGCAACGTCGTAGACGGCGAGATTGCGTCTGCGATATCGCGAGACGCGGACGGCGCCCTCGTGGTGCGGGTTCCGGAATCAATCACGACGTATAAAGGCCAGAGAGACTTCGTAGACTCTCTGCTTTCTGATATCGACAAGCTCGGAGCAGAGGTCGTAAAGCCGGGAAGGAACTACGTTCCTCTTAAATCAGACGCCTTCGCAAAAGCGGCAGGCGAATCACAGTCGCGCTTTACGCTTCCGTTCGATGATGAGGCCGCTAATGCGATCTGGCTCGATTCGGTTGCGCAGAGCCAGCTCGGAAAGAGCCGCCTTATGCGGAGGCCCGATAATGGCTATGATCTGCGAGACCAGAATGGCGCGGTAACGCAAAGCTTCAAGGATATCTACGAGGCCCGAGATGCGCTTGTCATCGAATCTTTAGATCAGAAGTTCTTGCGCGGAGACCTTTATAAGCAAGGCTATGCGCTCTCAGGCTCGACGCAGAAGGGCTTTACGCTATCAGGCCCTGGGCTCTCGAAGCCGATCTATAGCACTGATCTTAAAGGGCTCTTGTCCGCAGTCAATTACCGGCCGTCGAAGATTTCCAATCGCCTCGCGCCGAGCGAAGTTATCATCGATCGCTCTTCGACGACACTGAAGTTCGACGGCAAGTCGCTCGCGGCGAGCCCCGAGAAGATTGCGAGAGCACTCTCGAAGTTCGAGAATCCGGACGAGCTTGCAAAGATGTCGAATATCAAGAAGTCAATGAATGGCGATGTCTTCAAGATCGACGAGAACTACTTCAGGGTCGATGTTCCGAAGCTTGGAATGACAAGGCACTTTACTGACGCGGCTGAGGCGAAAGCGTTTCTCGATTCTGACTTCGCTTCTATGGACATGCTCAAGACAGCCGCAGAGCGCAAAGGGCTCTCGCTTTTCTACGATGTAGACTCCGGCGGATATGTTCTCGGAGACGGCGCGAACATCTATCGGGCGCAAGATGCGAACGGAGTTCAGAAGCTTTTGCGCGACAGGCCCGATGTCTCAGGAGGAAGAGAGATTCTCTCGGCTCTCGACCCGCAAGCGGACGAGGCGGTAAAACAGATTCTTGACGAGCTTGATCCTAAGCTCTTAAAGGAATGGCGCGAGTCTAGCTTCAATCAGTCGATGGTGAAGATGAGCGCAGACGCTTTGGACTCGTATCCTACTCCGGCTACGAAGGGGCTGCATAAGCCGATACCCGAAACAGGAAGAACTACGACTAAATTACGTCATGTTATGCGAAACAACATGTCGACTTGGGATTACTATACCGAGTCAACGATACGGCAGGAGCTTGGGCTTCCGGACCTCGCGAATGGTATGCGCCAGTATAAACACAACTATCGAGTATATGAGGTAGAGCGACCAGAGTGGCTCAACGTAGCTGGATCAATGATGTCCGACGCCCGAGGAAGACCCTATAAAGCCGACAGAGCTAATGCGATATTAGCGTATAGGGAAGCTCAGGGAAACCCAGAACTACTCGCTAAGACTGCCGATCAGTTTGGGCCGTTATCTGCTCGCGAGCAGTGGAGCCTTGACCTAACTACGAAGTTCTTCGATAAAGCCTCAATTTATTTCGGCGTCGACCCTAAGACGTACTTAAATAATTATATGTCACACATTCGAGACTACGTTCTTAGCCATTGGGACGAGTGCTCGACGATGGTCGACGCGCAGGAGCTTTTAACGAAGTCCTTTGGCTCCTGGGAAAAAGTCCCCGCGAAGCTAAAGCCGTACTTCAAGTATGAGAGGGCCGATACGCTTCTTACTGCGGCTATGGAGCACGACCCGATAAAGATTTTTCAGCGCTATGTCGACCAGGGCCTGAAGGAAAAGTATCTTCAGAAGCCGGTGCAAGACATTCTGGACTACCTGCGGACTCACGGAGATGTCGTTGACGCGGATGTTCAGCAAGCGATCTTGCAGCGTATCGCGTTTACTTCGGGCTCAGGCGATGTCGCAGGCATGGAGAGAGCGACGCAATTTATAGAAAGCGTTTATCGAGTCTTTAAGAAAGAAGCTCCGGCGCCTGGAACCGGAGGGAACCTTTTCCAAGCGTACCTTAACTCTACGTATCTCGGAGCTGTAGGCTTTAGGCCCTGGTCCGCTGCGAGGCAATTCATACAACCAATGCAAATGCTCGCTACGAGAGTCGGAATTGAGCCCGTCGCGATGGCTCAGAAAAAGGTTCTCGGTCCTCAAGGAAAAGCCATCATGGACCGGATGCGAAGCGAGGGGACGCTGCTTTCGGCGCCGCCCATGACGACTGAGATGACGGGAACGAAGCTATCGCGGCTTACACAGAAGTCCATGCAGATGATGTGGAATACGGACGACTACGCGAGAGCGGTCTCGGCAGTGTTCGCTGAAGACGCGCTCGATAGCGCGATCGCGCTCGCGAATGCCGGAAAGCTTCAGCGATACAAGTGGGCCGGGAAGCTTGCGAGCGCGGAGTCGAGGCTCGATTCGGTAGACATAAAGAAGTTCCACGAGAAAGCTTTCATGGATCGCTTCGGAGCGGACAATCTTACCGGAGAAGGCCAGGAGTTCACTGACAAGATTACGAAGATGGCATTGTCAGGCGATCCTCGGCAGATCAAGGACGCGAAGGTTCTCTACGGCCAGAAGGTAGCGAGCGAAACGAACCCGGATATGTCGAAGTTCGGGCAACCGCTTGCCTTCCAGGATAACGTTGCGGGAATGCTCTTCGGGAAGTTCGGTACGTGGTCGCAGACGTATAGAGAGAATCTCTATCGAGGCTGGAAAAACGCTAACGGATTCGCGAAGAAGTCGGCCTTCGTTGCGAGGTTCGTAGGTATTCAGCTCGCTATGCATCAGGCGCTCACGACCGGCTTTGACCTTAATCCGAACGACGACAAGACGACGATTCCGGGCTTAGGGATTAACTCGACTGACATGATGCCGGGATCGTCTGCACTCTTCGGCGGAGGCCCTGCAGCTACGCAGATCATCGCGGCGTTCCAGGCCGGAGGCCAGGGGCAGCAGGGCAAGGACGCGTTGAATACGATTCTTAGGGCGCTCTCGCCAGCAGTGCCTGCACAAGGCAGAAGCCTTATAGACCTCGGGAACCTACAGCTTGGAAAAAACCACAAATGGAACCTTCCGAAAATCATCCCGGGCTCGCTTCAGGCGCACTACGCGACGCAATTTTTCAAGGCTTTGGACGACTACTCGACTACGAAAGATAGCGCGGACCTATGGCGCGCGTTCCTCGCGGCAACGTCTACTCCGGCTTTGAAATAGCCGCAATGCGCTTCACGAAGACCTCGATAGAAGGAATGACGATAGTCGCTTCGACTTCGCTATCGCGAATCTTACCGCGTAACGCGGCCTTCTCTGAATAGCGATCGATGACGAACTTGTATTTCGCAAAGCTTCGGGTATCGATCTCGTTTCCTTCAATGTCTTCGAGAATGACCGAGAGCTTTCGTAAATCCGGTAGCGTTCGAAGAAGCTTCGCGGCACTCTTGCGTCTGCGGTAGAAGTAGCACTTAACGGCGTCCGACGAGACCTCTGCGAGCTTCGCCATTTCCTTGATGCTATGGGTAAGCTCTGAATTGCCCGCGTTCGCTTTGTGCCATTTCGCGAACTTAGAGTAGGCATTCTTAACGTTGTACGAGGCCTTCGGCGGCAGCGTCGTTTCGATATCGAGGTCGGGCGCGTAGCGCTTTAGGATCGCCTTCGCGGTGTCTTTGTGGATTCCGCAGGTTTCGCCGACCTTGCGAAAGCTGCCAAAGTGCTTATAGGCTGCGATGACCTTTTTGGGATTTACGCCGCGACGAACTGATTTCATTTCATGGGGATCATAGGGTTGCATTTAGTCCTCCTCGAATCCGGCGCCGAGCCAACGCTCTCCGCACCATTTGTAGACTTCTTTCGTATTCGTACTCGGATGCCCGCGAAGCTCTTTGTCCCAATAGACTTCGATCTTACCCTCGTCTACGAGAATACCGAGGCCATCGCTTAGGTCTTGCGCTGAGAACTTTGCTTGGCGCATGAGTTGCACGCGCGTAACGCTTGAGCGCATCCGGATGTATTCTTCGAGACGGCCTATGATGGGCTTCACGTCGCTGTCGAAGCCCCGCGCGATCGGTATTGCTTCGAACCAAGTCCTCTTGACGAGCATGATCGCGTCTTTCAAGTCTTGCAAGTCGATGATCTTATCGCGGCTATCGTAGCGTGCAAGGCGAAAGAGAAGCGCGACCTTAAGCACGAGGACATTCATGCGGCTCTTCATGCCCTGAAGAGAAGCGTCGTTCTCGAGTTCGTCACGCCACTTGTTATACCAGCTATCGTAGAACTTGTCGGCGGCAGGCGAAAGGTCGTATTCGCCTATAGAGTTTAAGGCAATCCAATGCAGGCGCTTCGCGAGTTCTTCCTGGTCCGGGGCGCCTGATATCTTTCGCGGCCGTGAGAAGCGACGGCCTTCGGTACGAGGGCAGTTGACGATAACGGTACGCGATAGAAAGCCATCTGACCTTGTACCTTCGGTTACGCTCATGCGGAAAGAAGTCAACGTCGTGCCTGCGAGAAGAGTTGTATGGAGGTTCTTTAGTTCTAGCTTCTTGCGCTTTACGGTCCGCCATGAGAACGGCCTATCGCAGTCGTAGAGCGCAAGCAAATTATCCGTCAATCCAGTATTGTACTTCTGATTTCCGGCTAGCGTTGCGAACTCGTGCGCGACGATCGCGGCTTCCGAAGACTTCGCGTACCAAAAGCCATTAGGATGATTCGGATCGGTTCGCTTCTTGCCGTCAGGGTCTTTGAACCAAAAGCCCTGAATGCCGAACGGAGGGCGATTCTTAGGATGAAGGCTTTCGAGAAGCGCTTCTGGACTCGCCTTGTCCGAGATGATATTGATCGTCTTCATGATCTTCAGATCAGGGTCTTCAATGAAGTCTTGGAACTTTTCAAGAATATCTACTGCATCGTTTATCGCTTCGGTTTTATGCGCAATACCTGCGGGTCCGATAAGGACGCAGTAGAAGTTCGTCCAGAGCTTCTTCGATCCGAAGCGAATCCAGACCTCGCGCTTGACCGCAGACGATAAGATAAAAAGCGTCGACCATATCGTGAAAAGCGTCGTAATCTCTTTCCCGCGATGGCGAAATACGCAGTCCGTAATGAAGCCTTTGCGTGACGGTAGGGCTTCGTCGCCTGGGTCAGGATTCCAGGTGAAGCCGTCTTGCGGAGTATCGTCGTAGGGTATCGGCGCGTCGGGATCGCGTTCGGCGATCTTAGGCTTTGGGCTTGCGACTGCGCTTCGCTTTCCGCTTCCATTCTTCATAGCTCTCCATGTCTGCCCACGATGTTGTGGACACTTCGATGTCTGCGGGGAATACAACGTCTCGATTCCAAAGATGCCTAGGCTTTTCCATAATAGACTTCAAGGCCTTCGCGCAAAGATTGATCTCCGAGATCGGGCATTCGATGACGATAGAGTCGTGGACGGTCGCGGCCATTTTCCAATTCTCGTGCTTCTGGCATTCAGCGTAGACATCGATAAGGCTCTCGTTCGCGATGTCACCTGCCGCACCTTGGATCGGTGTATTTATTCCTTCGCGCTCGATCTCGTCAAATGTCCCGAGAAAGAATCTCTTGCGACCAGTCGCAGTAGTACAGCAACGAGTATCGCGAGCGGTAGCGGCGGCTTTCGCGAAGCCATCTCGGAGCGCCGGATGAGCATCGAAGTACTTATTGTCCGCTTTTCTGAATTGCTCCATGGTAAGATTTACTTCAGGAACGTCGGCGCATACGCGCTCGTAGATTCCGCGAACGCCGCCGCCATAAGACCTTCCGAATACGAATACTTTCGCAGCGCGGCGAATATGCTTCCAATGCGGATGATCTGGCGTGATGCCGAACATGACTTTCGTGTTCTCGTCATGAATGTTCTTGCCTTCGAGGAACATCTTTTCGAGCACTTCGTCGCCGAACTCATACGCCATAACGCGGACTTCGAGGTTCGAGAAATCGCCTTGGACGAAGGCGTTGCCTTTCTCGGGAACGAAGACGCGCTTAGCTTCCGAGGGTATGTTTTGGAAGTTTGGCTCTGCCGACGATAGGCGTCCAGTCGACGTTCCATAGACGTAATAGCTCGGATGAACATGGCCGTCGATATCGGTCGGAAAGCTCGTGTAGGTCGAGAGCATCTTGGCTGTTGCTTGGCGCTTCTCGAAAATCTTCAAGACTTCAATAAGCTTCTTCAGGTCTACGATGCGCTCTTTGTGGGCGGCTATAGCGCTTGCGCTTCGATACTTCGATATTAGTTCTAGCTCAGTATTTGCGGCGAGGCGAACAAGGAGCAATGCCTGGGCGTCCTTTGCGAAGCCAGTCTTGTTGCGCTTGGTTTTCGATTTCGATTTCGCGAGCGGCTTTATCTTGAAATAGAGATCGACCTTCGTAGATAATTCAGAATACTTCTTAGTGTTTTTCTTTTTCCGCGAATCAGCTTCATCATAGCTTTCAAGCTCGGCTTTCCATTTTCCCAGACTTCCTGGTAACTCTCCATAGAACAGATACGAAAGGTGATGCGGCGACTGGAAACTAAACTCGGGAGGGAGATTTGCAAGTGCATAGAGTTTAGATTCAATTTCACTAAGCTCATTCTCAAGTTCCTTTTTCCACTTCGCTAGTCTCCCTTTGTCGAGCTTCATGCCGTTATAGGTTAATTCGAGCGTCGGGCGGATGAGCTTTAGCGAATAGTCGTAGTAGATATGCGAGGTTCCGGTCTCTTCAAGTTCGTTAAGAAGCGATGGCTTTACCTGATGCAAAACTACCGAGTCGCGGCAGTTGTAGGTCCGAAGAACTTTGTCCGGGGTCTGGCACATAATGGGAAACGACAGTTTTATATCTTTCCAATACTGAGTCATGCCGTGGACTGAGACAATATAGCCGAGATTTTTCGGAAGCTCAGGATGGTATGCATGCTGCATAAGAATCGTATCGTGAGCCGGATTGCCGACGTAGAAGCCGTTATGTTCGAGAACGCTAATGTCGAAGTTAGCATTCTGATACATCGTAGGGCATTTTTCTAAGACATCTGCGACAGCATTCTTAACACGGATAAGGTCGCCATTATGCCAGTACGGCTTGAAGCCCTGTGAGTAAAACGGAATCGAGAGCGCGTCCTCGCCTGACTCCGCAAATGCCATGACGAAAACCTCAGCCTCGTAGTACGCGAGCGCGGTAGTCTCAGTGTCGACCGCGATGAGCTTGCGCTTTTTGACATAATCTCGGCACCTAAGCTCGACATCACGGACTGTAGGGAAAAGCTCGAATCTCTCCTCGGGCGGCGTGTAGCCATTGAGCGCAATGTTACTCGCTTTCTCGATATCATTGATGACGGTAGGCTCCTCGGCCCATTCGCCTCGAATGATAAACGACGGATGAAAGGTAGGAATTGCCCAAAATTGCAAGCCCGCTACATGAACGTCGTAGACGGAACCTCGGACTTTGTGTATCGATCCATCGATGCCAAGAGCAGCGGTCGGTTTAGCCCCAAGAGGAACGAGGGTCCTAACGCCAAGTCTATAAAGTTCAGTAAGCTCTTGCTCGAATCCAAGTCTGCATGCTTCGAGAGCCTCCTGGCCTTCAGGGCTCGCCAGGTCATTCTCCGGCGGGCGGCAGTTGATGAGATTAAG
>JBAZFE010000036.1:0-11591 GCA_041653555.1 Candidatus Omnitrophota bacterium | reverse complement strand
CGAATTGGTGTCAATGGTGGAGGCGCGGGGATTCGAACCCCGGTCCTTAAGTCACTTGTTAAGAGCTCCTACATGCGTTTCCTGCAATTTGTCGTTTCGCCGATACGAGCGCGCAAGCAGGCCCGCTACCGTAACGGCTAGCCTTTAATTTGTCTCGTTGCGCCGCCCAAAGGCGAGGACGGAACAACCAGCCTGCTGCGGCGTCACATCCGGCTTCGCAGGCAAAACCGGGTGACGTGCCGCAATTAAGCGGCTAGCGCGAGTTCATTCGCGTTTAACTTTTTTTGCCAGGTTTTTACGAGGCCACCTGACACCCTCGGCATGCAACCCTTAACTCGCTTCTTAAGTCGAAGCCTTTCGCCCCCCTTATTCTTTTCCGCGTACTTCGCGCCGGAGATCCCTTTCGGAGTCACGGCGCTTGATATCGTCGCGCTTGTCATAGAGCTTCTTGCCCTGCGCCAGCGCAACCTCTACCTTCGCCCGCCCGTTCTTAAAATACACCTTCAACGGGATGAGAGTGAGGCCCTTCTGAGTAAGCTGCACGAGGACCCTCTTTATCTCAGACCTGTGCATTAGGAGTTTACGCCGCCTCTTCGGGTCGGGAGCGAACCTCCCGGCCTGCGGGTAAGGCGATATATGCATGTTAAAGATGAATAATTCGTCTTCGTATATCCTGGCGAAGCTGTCCTTCAGGTTTGCCTTTTTGTCCCTTAAGGACTTTACCTCGGCGCCCTGAAGTGCTATGCCCGCCTCGAAAGACTCGAGTATGTGGTAGTTATGCCGGGCTTCCCTGTTTGTCGCAACTGTCTCGTCCGCCATTTTAGCCCCTATAATATAACATATTTCATTGAAAAAATCGAAAATAATCGGTATAATCTATTACGTTTATGGAAAACGCCTTAAAAGAATTCCTTTCGCTGGTGAAAGTCAACCGGTTCGAGGAAAGATACTCCAAGGATATAACCTCGGCCTCCTACTTCGGGTTTCCGCTCGAAAGCATAGTAAATGCCGAGAAACGGCTCTCTTCCGCCGAAGAGCCGTCCGTGGGCTATTTTTCCATGGAATTCGGCCTGGCTACCAGCGTTTATAACAGTTTCAAGTCCTCCTCCCCCGTGTCGGAATCGAATATCCTGCCCAGGCAGAACATCTTTTCCAACATGCGCATTAGGGACTACTATTTCCAGTTCAAGATCGAGCAGAGGATAATGGACCTTCCGATATACAGCGGCGGCCTCGGCGTGCTCGCGGGCGACAGCTTGAAATCTTCGGCTGACCTTAACATTTCGCTGGCCGCGGTCGGCATCCTCTGGAGGAAAGGCTACTTCAAGCAGAATTTCTGGTTCAAGGACGGGCAGGTCCCCGAGGAGACAAACTGGGACCCCTATTCCTACCCCGGCCTTATTCCGCTTGATACGGTAATAAAGATACCTCTCAGGGACGGGGAACTCTTCCTGAGGCTCTGGAAGTATTACGTATACAGCGCCGACAAGAAACATGCGGTCCCCCTCATCCTGCTCGATTCGGATGTGGAGGGTAATTCTCCCGAACTGAGGAGGCTTACCGACCAGCTTTACAGGAGCGACAACTCATACATAAAGATTATGCAGCGCGTGATACTCGGCATAGGCGGCATCAAGGCCTTCGAGGCGCTCGGATACAATATCAAGAGGTACCACCTGAACGAAGGCCACGCCGCTATGGCTCTTGTGGAGATGGCCGACGCGCTCGACAAGAACGCGCTCTCTTCGCTCGAGCAGAACTTCGTCTATACGTGCCATACCCCCGTGGCCGCCGGGCACGACCGCTTCCCGCTGAAAGAGCTCGAGAAGATACTGCCCCAGGAGAACATAGATTTCATAAGGAAGAACGGCTCGGAGGACAGCAACGCGAACCTGACCGTCCTCCTGCTGAACTGCTGCAGGAGCGTCAACGCCGTTGCGAAAAAACACGGCGAGGTGACGCGCATGCAGTTCCCGCAACACGCCGATAAGATAAGATCCATAACGAACGGCGTGCACATACCGACATGGATATCGGACGATATCGCCGCATTGCTGGACAAGTACAGGAACGAGGCCGGTTCCTGCGCGTCGGGGCATTCGGAATTGATTGACATCGAAAAGCTCAGGAATAATGAGCAGTTCAGGGCCGACCTCTGGAAGGCCCACCAGGCGAACAAGAAGAAGCTCTCTTCGGTCTTTTCCAATTGGGATATAAAGGAGAACTGCTTCACGCTGTGCTGGGCCAGGAGGATCGCCGCGTATAAGAGGCCGAGCCTGCTCTTCCAGGACCCCCGGAGGCTGCTGGATATTGCTGAAAAATACGGCCCGATACAGATAATAATCGCGGGAAAGGCGCATCCCAACGACAGCCTCGTAGGAACTTATATTAACAGCATAATGAACACTATAGACTCCCTCGGCACCCAGGGATCCGACCTGCGCGTGATAATGCTGGAGAATTACGACATATTCTTCGGGAAACTGCTGACGAACTCGGTCGATGTCTGGCTCAACAACCCCCTTCCCCCGTTCGAGGCATCGGGTACGAGCGGAATGAAAGCGATATTGAACGGGGTGCTCCAGCTCTCGACGCTCGACGGATGGGTCGTCGAGGCTGCCGACGCGGCCGAGAACCCGGACGCCGAGATAGGCGAAATATTCGGCTACAGGCATAACACAGGCGAGCCGATAGGCGACGAGCTCGACCTGCGCCTCGATTCCGATTCAGCGCAGCTTTACGATGCGCTCGGGAGGATGGTCAAGCTGTACTACGAGACAAACGTTGACGGAAAAGCCAATATCGGTTCAAAATGGATCGATATTATGATAAACTGTATCAAACAAAGCCACTACTTCAACACCTGCAGGATGGTCCGGGAATATCGCGATAAGATGTGGTTTGTAAAAGAATAGATTTGCCGAAGTGGCGGAACTGGCATACGCGCTGCGTTCAGGGCGCAGTGATCGCAAGGTCTTGAGAGTTCAAATCTCTCCTTCGGCACCAATTTAATCCGCACCAATCATAGGAGGGCTTGAAGATGGCAATTCCCGCAAAGCTCAAGAAGTACCTTGACTCGAACAAGGTGAAGTACAAGGCCCTGAAACACAAGATCGCGTATACGGCGCAGGAGATCGCGGCAGCGCAGGAAGTCCCCGGGAAACAGGTCATCAAGTCCGTCCTCGTTAAGACCGATAAGGGTTTTGTCCTTGCCGTACTGCCGGCTATCCACCTGATAGACCTCAAGAAACTTAAAACCGTCCTGAAATGCAAATCTGTCAAGATAGCCACCGAGAAGGATATCGAAAAGGTGATCCCCGATTATAAGCCGGGGGCGATGCCTCCCTTCGGATGCCTCTTCGGCCTCGACACGGTCTCCGATAAGATGCTGAAGGAAGACGTTGAGATAGTCTTCAACGGCGGGACGCATACCGACACCGTCAAGATGAAATACTCCGACTTTGATAAGCTCGCCAAGCCAAAGGTTGCCGATATCGGAAAACACATCTAAATGGCGAGCGACCGGAGCGAGCTTTCCAGGATATCAAAACAGCTTACGGATTTCCTGCAGGAGCTTCCCCGCCCCGGATACCTCTGGCCTTTCACCGTTACCCGCATCCTCGGAAGGTTCGGACACCTGAAGAGGGGCAGGTTCAGGTACGCCACTCCCGGACAGCATAATTTCGTCATGTCCGAAATAATCGTCAAGAAGGCCCTCGCCGGGATAATCTACCGCGACACAAAATGGCTCGCAAAAAGTTACGGCCGCGAAACGCGCTCCATCGACAAAAGGCTTGCGGCCCTGTATGGGGCCGTCGAAAGCGACCAGTCCGGGGACAGGAATACGGACGCCGGCACGCTGCGCGAGATCGCTTCCCTCGAAAAACGTAAGGCCGCCCTCAGCGCCACGCTCAAGGAGAAACGCCTTGAGGTGCAAAGGAAATTACTGCACGACTTCATGTCGGTCTTCGAGGAAGACATCAGGAAAGCGAGCAGCATAAGCGACTTCACGGATTTCACTCAGATATTCTTCGACCTTAAGGCCGCGGTAAAGGCAAACGACGGGGCGCAGATCAAGGGATCCGTCAATAAGCTTTCCGAAAAACTTGTCGTGCCTCCGGAACTGCTCTACCCGAGGATCATAGGGCACAGGCTCGGAGACCACGAGTTGAGCCTTCTCGGCAAATTCACGAGGGAGCTCGACAGCCATCCCGAGTATAAGGATGCCGTAAGGAGCCTTCGGGACTTCGGGCGGTACCGCAAGGCCGTCCTGCTGATCGACCAGCTGCGCAAAAACAAGGACGTCCTGATCCCTCCCCCGTTCGTTAAGGGGGCCGATGCGCGCCTCTATGAGGGCCTCACGCGTTCGTTCAGGCTCTTCTTCGCTTCCCTGGTCGCCGTCGTTCCTACGCTTACCGTATACGGCTTCACGGGCATACCGCACATGCCCCCTATCACTTTCGTCTGGATAGCATTGTGCTTCGGAACAACCTATTACATATCCTGGCAGCCCTCGCACAAGATATCCCTCTTCACCATGAGCCTTCTCGTCAGCGTCCCGGGGCACAAGATGCTGCCCGAGCTCGGAGAATACATAAACGCGAATTACACCGAAGAAAAACCCCTGAAGATATCCTATATAACGGCCAAAAGAAGCGATAACGAGTCGGACGCCGAGATAGCGATCTTCTATTTCAGGAAGACGCTGGACGCGCTGAGGCCAACGCTCGAGACGTTCGGCAACAAGATGCTGCTGGTCCTGACGTTCTGGTCCGATACGAAGAACGACAAGATAATCGAGTATGAGGTAAAACGGCTGCGCGAATTCTCGGAGGAGTACTCCTACGCGAACCTCGATTTCCTGTACCTGAACAGGTCGAAGAGCGAATGGTTCGACAACACGAAGCTCGGGATGATAAAGGTCGGCGGGTTCGCCGGAAAGGTCGGCGGCATCGGCAACCTGATGCATTTCATTAACACCGGCCAGTCCAAACCGTACCTGTTCACCGACGAGGGCTTTGAGTTCACGCAGAACAGGAACAAGCCCCTGTTGTGCAAGGTGTGGTCGACCGACCTGATAAAAGCCCTGGGGATAAAAGGGTGCACTTCCGAAGAGGCTGCGGACCGCATCCTGCGCGGCGAGGATGTAGAGATCGACCAGGACAGGATATCCGAATTCTGCGTGATCATGGACGACAAGAACGAGCTTTATCCGGGCGAAATCGAGAAGGCGCTCGCGATAATGCTGCATCCCGACAACAGCCATATAGTAATAGCGCAGCCGCACATCGTCATAACTCCCCCCTACCTGGACGGCGTGGCCAAGGAGAGCATCTACTGGAAGATAATGAAGAACGAGCGCGACATAGAGAACGAGATTAACATGAAGGTCGTCTCGGGCATCTACGGAAAGGAGCGCGCTTTCTTCGGGAAGGGCTTCACGAGGACAAAGGTATATTATGAAAGGGTCTTCAAGCCCGAGACACTGTCGCCGGCGAAGGTGCTCTCGCACGACTGGCAGGAGTCGATATTCAGCAGGAACTGCGAAGGGCTCCTGGGCGCGAAAAGGTACATAGTCAGGAGGGTCCTCGAGAAGTTCGGCGCGGTCGTGCTGCGCATAGACCTCGCCGATACTACGAGGTTCATAAAGCTGGAAAAGGATGCGGCAGGCGATGTCTGGCTCTACCATTTCGACATAAATCCGGGCGAGTACCGCTTCGTCAGGAAATTCCATCACCTGAAGGAGGCGGGAATAGACGACATAATAAAATATACGGCGAATTTTTACAACAATTCCGTCGCTGTCGGCGAACGCGACCAGCTCCATTTCGTAACGTACATAATCCGTGACGTCAGGTGGCTGATCGGCGATTTCCAGGCCATCAGGACGCTGATATCCTACAGGCCGCTGCTGACCTGCTATCACCAGTGGCACCTGAGCTGGGCGATCGGGAGGCTGCTCTCCGACCCGATGCTCTTCTGTTTCATAATGCTTATGTGCATGTTATGGATATTCCCCTTCATCCTCATCGTCCCGACAAACTCAAACGCCTATATTATCACCCTTGTGCTGTCGTTCTTCGGCATCATATTCGTGCACAGGTTCATAGACCCCGTAAGGTATATATTCCGCAGGGCGCGCGCCGAAGGGCGCCCCATACGCCCCGGGATCTTCCTGATAGAGCTCATGGACCAGTTCTTCGACAGCGTCCTCCAAACGGTCGAGACGACCATCTCGTCCCTGCAGCTGACGGTCATTAAACCGTTGTTGTCCTACTCGATATACAAATCGGAAAAAGCCAATAAGGTCCCCGAATGGAAGACCTCGAGCACCCTCTCCCTCATGGAGCTGGAGGGCAGGATAACCAGGAACGAGTTCAGGGACATAAAGATCGAGGAAGCCCAGAAGGTGGGCATAATAATTTCGTCGATAGCGGCCATATACATCGTGACGGGCATAGCGCCACTGACCGTATTCGGCGTCTTCGGCATACTGCCGTGGGCGGGTTCGCTGATATTCGGGCGCTACGCTATCGCGGCGATAGGAAAGGTCGGCGACCTGGACTTGCACAGCCTCACCGTCAGGGAAAGGCTTAAGAAGGCTTACATGATAATTTCCGCATCCCTCCTGCTCGTCATAATGCTCTCCGCCCTTAGCGGCCTTCCTAGCCGGAACAAACACGACATGATAAAGCTCGTGCTGCCGGAATCGAGGGATAAGTTCAGCTACTCCCCGGCGGAAGAAAAACTCCTCGATAAGATGCGCGGCGACCTGAAGAAGATCGAATTCTATATACCCGATAAGGTAATTAACAGCAAGCTGGCTCCCGTATTGAAGTCGCGCGAGGGAAAGACGAAACTGCTCGCCGAGGTACTCCCGGTCCGGGAGAAGCTCTCGGTGGCCATACCGATCCTCAAGCCGGCGGACAAGGATGCGGTCCCCCCTCTCGTCCGCGAGGCGGTCTCGCCGCTAGAGGAGCCGGAGCTTAACGACCTGGCGTCTTTCAGGAGCTTCTTCGACGCATCGGACAAGATGGGCAAGAGAAGGCTCCTCGCCTCCACCGTCCTCGCCGGGGCAAAGATTGCGCTGTCGATCAAGTTTAACATCGCCGGCCTGGCGATAATGGCCATGGACAGGGCCGAAGGGCTCGGGATGATAGCGCGCTACGGCAGGGAATATCCCTGGTTCAGCGTATTAGACCCGCTCACAGGGCAGTTCTGGTTCGAGACGAGCCGCGAGACGGGCATGTCGATAAAGGATATCGCGGAAGTCTTCAAATGGGAGGACACGAAAAAATACTGGAACGCGGACTTCGCGAAAAAGAGGGGCATCTGGAAGCGTTATGAATACCTGCAGAGAGGCATACTCTCCCTCTATTATTCCGGGCTGGATGTCAACGAAGAGAACCTCAGGAAGTTCTTCGCCGAATACGAAAAGATGCCGCAGTTCCGCAAACAATACCCGGCCGTCCCGCTGAAACCCTTCCAGCTCGTGCCGGAGCCCCTGAAGAACGCGTTCCAGCTGCTCGGAACGGTGACATTTTACGTCCCGGTGCTTAAGATAATCCCGGAGACGCAGATACCATACGGCACGATCCTCGGTATCGTGGAGACCGTGGTCGCTGGGAAGCAGGGAAAACTGGAATACCTGATAGTCACGGGCATGAAGAACGGCATCTCCACCGAAGAGGTTATGGAGCATCTCGGTTTCGATTATGTCAATTACGCCTGGTATAAGACATCATTGCAGAACGAGGTCTATAAAGTCAACAGGGAACGGTTCATGTACGACTACAAGAAGAAGGGCGTGAAAAAGGTAGACTACGAGAAGAGCGACATCAAACTCATATGCATACTGTCGGATTACCGGATGGCGCTGGATACCTGGCTCACGCTCGGCAACGACGGAAGGCCCTCCAACTACCAGATCAAGGAGACGGCAGATAAGCTCCGCGGTTACCTCACGGCAATATGGGATAAGGTAGGCAGCGATTATCCCGGATTCAAGGACGGCATCAGGGCGAAGGGCATCGGCGAATATCTTGCAGTGTCCTATTACGTGATGGCAAAGAGGTACGGCTGGAGCATGGACGATTACATGGATTTCCTGAAACCGCAGCTGGACGAAGCCTATGAGCTCAAGAAGCAGGGCGTCATCCTTGACGAAGAGACGATACATGAAGTCATGTTCAATAATGAACTGAGCCAGAAAGGTATTTTTGAGGACCCCCGTCTTTCAACCGGGGAGAATGCCGCCGTCATATCCAGGATAGAAAAACGCATTGAGAAACAATCTGATGCCGGAAAAGAGATGACCGGATACATCTGGCTCTCCTCCCTTGTGCTTGAGGCGAAGAAGAACGGGATCGATACCGACCCGTCGGAGTTCGCGTCGAAGTTCATCGAGATATACAAGGCAGGCGCCGGATCGGGCTACCGCGAGAAACCGTGGTGGGAAAAGAGCGGCTACCTGACCCTCATATACTATAAGGCCGGCTTCAAGGGCATCGCCGAACTCTTCGATTATTTCGACGCCGAGTTCAGGATGTCGGACTCCTGGCACAAACAGAAACTTGAACTTCCGGAAGGCTTCGTGACGGGAGTAGTCGAGACCACCTATAGGGATATGGGATACGCCGAGGACCAGGTACAGCTGCTCGTCGGGCAGACACCCGCTAAGCTCAAGCTCGACATAGCCTATGAGTTCCTCGCGAAGCTCATGCTGGAGGCGGAGGTTAACGGCATAAAGATGCCGCCAAAAGACCTCGCCGCCGAATTCATGTCATTCTACCGGACCGGCGCCTCCTCGGAATACACGCGGATACCCTGGTGGAATATCAGCGGCTACCTCATGCTCGAATACCGGAAGAACGTCGATAACCAGGGCTGGAACGGCATAGACGGTTATTTCAAATATTATGCCCCTGTATTCGCCACAATAAACGGATGGTTCCTTGCGGACCTCCCCCTCCCCGCCGGCTTCGAGAATGAGAACGCTTTCAGGCTCGAGATACTCAAACGCAAGCTGGATTACGATCCGAGGGCTGAAAAGGACGGCGGGCGCGTGCTGAAGGTCATCGAGGATACCGTAGAGAATGAGACGCCCGTCATAAAGAAGTTCAACGCGTATATGACGCTTGCGCGCCTGAAGGAAGACTACAGGCTGGATTTTGGGCGCGAATTGAACGCCGAAGACACCCAGAAGCTCGCTTACGCGCTCAAGAATTTCTGGAACGAGCTCCCGATCAAATACGGCAACCTGCCGCTGTTCGTGCCGGGCATAATCGAGAAACTTGCTATCAATTCGCTCGCCTTCAAGAACTACACGGATATTGAAAAGGCCGCCCACCTCTCCCGGATAAACGCCCTATGGGCGTCGAAGATCCCCGAAGGGATCGAGGCCGGCATCAGGGATGAAGTCGAGGATAAGACCGGCATACGCATCTCGGATAGCAGGGTCCTGCATTACACGACATTGCAGACCGGCATAAGCATACTTAACAACCTCGGCGTTACCGTCTCGGAACCCAACCTCGTCAAGACGCTGCAACTCAGGCTCTCGATAAGGTCCGTCGCGCAGAAGTATCCGGACCTTGAGCTCCTTAAGGAAGGGAACGCCGAATGGATGGCGGTCTTCGCGCTTAAAAGGAAGCTGACGTTCTCCGAGCTCCAGGATAAATACCTAAAGCCGATACAGGATATCTATAAATACGCCGCGGCCGCCTATTTCCCCAAAGAGATAGAGGCCATGACAGGCAAGATAAAAGCTATAAATAATGACGACATCGGCGCAATAACGGATATATACGGGCTCAGGGACAGCGGCTTCGCCGCGGCCCCTAAGACTACCGATAATGATATCATAGTGAATGTGGTCTGGTACCACCTGCAAAGGGCCTATGATACCGGCATGCCGGCGAAGGATATAAGCGCCTTCTTCAGGATACTGAAGGAAGTTAAGGACAACGACATCGGCGGCCTCATGGCGGCCGGGTCGATCGATGAGATGCAGAAATGGCAGGAGAAGATGGATTCCGTATCTTTCCGGCTGCTGAGCATCTACGGCGACCCGCGCATTCTCAGGAAATTCAGGTCGCAGGACGATCTAATCCATAAATTCCTGTTTAACAGCCGCATAATGAAATACGACGATGTCATATCCTCGAAGCTGGCTGAAATAAGGAGGCAGGACGCAAAGGTCGCGGACTCGCTTGAATTCCTATGGCCGCTACTGATGACTTTTGAGGAGATCTCCCCTGCCGTAATGAAGAGCATAGTATCCAACATGGATTACATCTCGGCCTCCTACAGGGACATAATCGGGTTCCAGCCCGTGAAGGATTCCGCGGTGGAATTCAACGAGGCGGTCAATGTCCACCTTACGGGCGAGTACGGGAAATTCGTGATACGGCAAAAGACAAACTACCAGAGGGCGCAATCTTCATGGTGGACGAATTACATAATAAAGATCGCCTATAAGAGGCTCTTTAACGAGAATTTGGACGAGAACGAAAGAATGAACCGCAAACTGCTGAGGAACATGCAGGTATGGTTTGACCGCGAAAAGCTTAAGAATCCGCGCAAGCACGTCCTCAAGGATATAGTGGCGGACCTCGCGAGCAACGGGTCCATCAAGAGGATCGGGCTCTTCAGGCCCGTCTATTCCGGAAATGACGAATACGACGCCAGGATATTGACGATGGAGAGGTATATCGGGCGGCTGGATTCCGAAATAGCCGAGTTGAGATCCGATAGGCGCTACTCACGGGACCTGGAGAAGATATCCGCTAAGACGAAAGAAGACCTCGCGGAGCTTGAACAGGCACCCGAGGTGCTTATGGCGAAGGCCGTCGAGGCGGAAACCCTGCTGCAGCTTTTCAGGCAGACGCATAACAGGGATTCCCTGCTCCTGACGGCCATGATACTCGCCGGCATAATCGTCTCCGCCATACTCTCGCGCCTGCTGTTCATGGCCAGGCGGGCGATGCTGGGGCTCTCGAAAAGCACGCGCCCTTCAGAACCCCAGATTCCTGTCTAAACTCCTGTAATTGATCGCTTCCGATATATGCTCTGCGGAAATAGTCTCCGACCCCGCAAGGTCGGCTATAGTCCTCGCGATCTTCAACACCTTATCATATCCTCTCGCGCTTAAGCCCAGCTCGAGTATCGCCAACTTGAGCAGCTCGGACGCCTCCTTATCTATGCAGCAGTATCTCTCGGTATCCTTCGATCCGAGGTGGGCATTGCAGTATATAGGAAGGCCTTCGTAGCGCTTTTTCTGCGCGGTCCTTGCGGCATCCACCCTTTCCCTTATTGCCTCCGAGCTCTCCCCCCTGCTTTTACCCGACAGTTCCTTATACTTAAGGGAGGGCACTTCGAGATGGATATCTATCCTGTCTAGAAGCGGCCCGGACACTTTTGATAAGTACCGTTGGATGACCGGCGGGGTGCAGTGGCATTCCTTTTTCGGGTCGGTAAAATATCCGCACGGGCACGGGTTCATCGCGGCGACGAGCATGAATTTGGCCGGGTAACTGAAATTATACGCGGCCCTCGAAACGGTGATCGTCCCTCCTTCAAGCGGCTGGCGC
>JBAZFE010000035.1:0-12027 GCA_041653555.1 Candidatus Omnitrophota bacterium | reverse complement strand
GCGCAGCCGGCTATCATGTTGATAAGTATCTTCATTGACGCTTCAGGCTGCCTTGCGGTCGCCTCCATCGCCGCGGCGACGGCCTTTCCGAGGGCGATAGCGGAACCGAAGGCTGCTATCGCAAGCCCTATAGGGACCGATATTGAAAGCATTGCTTTGTAGTCCATCTTATACCTCCTTTCAAGGTATTCTAATGTGGTTGTTACTCTTCGTGGTGCGGTAATATAAGCGCGAAATATACCGTGCTCAGCAAGCTGAAGACCACCGCCTGCATCACGCTGCTAAGCAGGGTCAGGAACATGTTGAACAGGAAGAGGGGGACGCCCCCAATCCCGAATTGCGCCGATACGGCCAGGAGCATGTCTTCCGCCCAGACGTTGCTCCGGAGACGGAGCGCGAGGCTTAACGGCTTCACGAGCTCCGATATTATATGTATGAAGAAGAGAAGGACCGGTATGAAGACCGTGAAAGCTATTACGCCCCTGGGGTTGCCCATCAGGTGGTCCACGTATCCGATTATGCCGTTCTCCCTTATCGCCGTGAACTGCACATACAGGAAGACGCATACCGCCAGCGCAACCGTAGTGGACAGGCTTGACGTGGAGGATTTCAGGAACGGGACCAGGCCCATTAGGTTCATCAGCAGTATGTAAATGAACAGCGTCCCAATGAACGGCGTGAACCTCTTGCCTTTCGGCCCGAGTATCCCGCACACGAAATCATCAAGCCCCCCGACGACAATCTCCATGAAGAGCTGGAGCCTGCCGGGTACCATGGAGCTCCTGCGCGACGCGAAAAAGGCCAGCAGGGACACCAGCGCGACGATCATCAGCGAATATATGATATTCTCGTAGAGGTGCAGGAAATGGGCAAAAGGCGTCCCCTCGAGTTTCTCCGCAAGTAAGCCTACAAGGTTAGGCAGTTCAGGTTGCGCTGTGTGAGTCTCTGTCATCTTTGTGTATTATCCTGAGTATCTTTATTATTTCCATTACGCCTGCATAAAAGCCGATCCCCATGAATATGAGCGAAAGGTAAGGCGCGAACCCGATCTTTTCCTCGAGATAAACGCCGAAGAAGTATCCCGCCAGTGGGCTTGCGGCCAGAACCACGGGGACGAAGGAAAGAAGCCCCCAAATCTTAGCCAGTTTGTAGAATTCCGCCTTCTTTTTCTCTTCGTTCTGCATATTATATCATTTTATCGATTCAAGGACTAGTTTTTCGTTCGCGACATCCATTTTTATATTGAAATTACCCAGGAAAGACATCCCCAGCAGGCCGTCAATGCCATGGCCCGGGGGGTTGTCCGCTACCGCGACCGGGACGTTATAGGCCGTCGAATTCCCCACCCTGATGCTTTTGACTATTATGACGTCGCTCTTCGTCGTGCTGCCGTCGGCGAGCGTGAAATTCACGTCCTCGATCGTCTCGTTGGGGTTCGTTTCGATCCTTTTCGCCACCTCTTTGGATATCACGACTATCGACGCTCCGGTATCGACTGCCAGCAGGCATGAAGTGCTGCCGTTAAGCACGGCCTTCACCGTCATCCCGTTGGCGGTCTTCGTCAGCGATACCGAATCCCTGTTAAGGCTTTTCTCTATCTCCGATATCGCTTTGCCCGCGATGCCGGCATACAGGGCCTCCTCGTCGCTGATACCGCGCTCCTTCATATCGTCCACTTTCTTTTCGAACGAGAGGCGGAAGTTCCCCACATTATTCCCGTACTCGGTGATGGCCTTCCAGTACGTGCGCTCATATTCGGGTATCTTCGGGCTTAGCGCGTTCAGGTCCTCCACGACGGCCGCGACCTCCGTATTCAGCGCGTTCATCTCCGTTATGCGCAGGTTATATTTCCTGACATCGCTCTGCGGGTCCATCCCGCCCACTTTTTTGTTGATATCGTCGAACTTTGACCTGAGGTTCTTATATTTTTTCTTCTTGGCCGTCAGGGTCTCCTTGGCTTCATCGAGCCGCTCCTTGGCGTCATCGGCGGCCTTTCTTGCGGATACGAGCGCCTTCAGCTGTTTCGCCGTATCCTCGAACGCCTCGGGGACCAGCGTGCCCCTCTCGATAGCTTTTTTACGAGCACTGCTTTCGATGACCGCGTTCTCCGCTTCGGAGGCCTTTTCAATCGATTCGATCTGGTCCCTGGAGATCTTCATCGTGCCGGTGCCTATGGCGAGGGTAATGCGAAGGGAGTCCTCGGCTTTTATGACGCCTTTCAGCACGCCCTTATTCTTGAGGTAGACGGTATCGGCGCTTGCCGCGGAGGAGAAACACGGCGTGACCGCCAGCGCGAAGGCCAGGAGCATGGCTAATGCAAGTCCCCTTGTTCTCATTTTACAGCAGGGAGTTTCCTATCCAGCGCAGGAACGGGACGGGGAAGAGGCCTAAGATCAGCACACCGGCCAGCGCTATTATCAGCGCAAGCTTGACCGAGAGCGGCTTGTGCTCCCTGGCCACCATGCGCGGTTCACCCATGTACATGAATTTTATTACCTTCATGTAATAATATACCGCCAGCACGCTGTTCACGATGCCGGCAACGGCGAGCATGTAATATTTAGACTGTATCGCGGAGGCGAAGACGAGGAACTTCCCGAAGAACCCCGCAAGCGGCGGTATCCCGGCCAATGAGAGCAGGAAGATCGTGAGCATGAAAGCCAGGATCGGCTCCCGTTTCGCGAGGCCGGTGTATTCCCCTATATGGTCGCTCTTTATCGAGTTCGAGACGAGTATCACGCATCCGAACGCGCCTATATTCATCAGCACATACGCGATCAGGTAGTACATGACCGCCTGTATCCCGAGCGACGTGCCGACGACGAAACCTATAAGGATATAGCCCGCCTGCGCTATAGACGAATAACCGAGCATGCGCTTGATGTCTTCCTGGTTTATCGCGATTATGTTGCCGGCGGTCATCGTTATTATAGCCACGGCCTGCGCGATATCCGCCCAGCCGGTGAAAAGCGGGAAGAAATTCTTCAGGAAGACCCTGACTAATATCGCGAAGCCTATGGCTTTCGGCCCCGCGGAGAGGAACGCGGTTATCGGCGTCGGGGCGCCCTGGTAGGCGTCCGGGACCCACATATGGAACGGCACGAGCGCGCATTTGAAGCTGAGCCCCGCGAAGACCAGCAATAGCGCTACCGCGGCGGCAAGCGAATTGGCCCCGGCGGTCCCGAGCATGCCCGATATCACCGATAGGTCCGTTGTCCCGAAGATGCCGTAAATGAAGGATATGCCGTAGAGCATCACTCCGGTCGCGAGAGCCCCGAAGAGGAAATACTTCAGCGCCGCCTCGCTCGAGAACCGGTCCCGCTTGAGGAAAGCCGTGAGCATGTACGATATCAGCGATATCGCCTCGAGGGAGATGTATATCATCATGAGGTTGTTCGAGGAGGCCGCGACCATCATCGCTACGGCGGCGGCGAGCAGCAGGAAGTAGTATTCCCCCGCGTCCTCGTCGGAGAAACCCTTGTATCCGATAGAGATCAGTATCACGAGGCCGATGACCAGCAGGGATATCTCTTTGAAGAATTCCGAGAACGTATCGTTCAGCAGCATGTTAGAGAAGAGCGGCCCCGCCGCCTCGTAACTGTGCGGCATGCAGAAGATCGAAAGCAGTATGGCCGCCAGGCAGAATGCCCCGAGCACGGCCCTCTTGCCGGTAAAGAGGCCGGCTATCAGGACGAGGATGGCCGATCCCGCGAGTATCAGTTCCGGCAGGAAGTATCTTATGCTTTCGGCAGCGCTCAAAGAAGCAGCCCTCCGATATGCCGTACGAGTTCGGTTATTGCCGGCGACTGGTAATTGAGTATGATAAGCGGATATACGCCGATGGCCACGACCACTATCATCAGCGGCACGAGGGTGAAGAGCTCGCGCTTATTGATATCCGCGATCCCGGACCATGCGGTGTTGAGCGGCCCGAGAAGGACCCTCTGTATCATATACAGGAAGTAGCCCGCGGTTATTACCATGCCCAGGACGGATATCGTCGTGATAAGCCTGAACGCGGTGAAGCCTCCCATCAGCGACATGAACTCGCTGACGAAACCGCTCAACCCCGGCAGGCCGAGCGAGGCGAGCGTAAAGACGACCAGGACGCCGGCATATACGGGCATCTTCGCGCCGAGGCCGCCGAACTTATCGAGGTCCCTCGTGTGGGCGCGGTCATAGAGCACGCCCACCAGCAGGAACATGCCGCCGGTTATGATGCCGTGGTTGAACATCTGCATCAGCGCCCCGTTGAAACCCGTGACGGTCATGCTCGCGAGGCCCAACATGACGAATCCCATATGGCTTACCGAGGAATACGCGACCATCTTCTTGAAGTCCGTCTGCGCCATCGCGACAAAAGCGCCGTAGACGATATTTATGAGGCCGAGTATCGCGAAGGGAAGGGCAAAATATATCGCAGCATCCTTCAGTATCGGATAGCTTATCCTGAAGAACCCGTATCCGCCCATCTTAAGCAGGACGCCCGCAAGCAGCACGCTGATCGGCGTAGGGGCCTCAACGTGCGCGTCGGGCAACCACGTATGGAACGGGAAGACAGGGACCTTTATCGCGAACCCGAGGTAGAACCCGACGAACACCATGATCTGGAAGCTCTTGGCAAAGGTGCTTCCGGCGGCGGCGAGCTCCAGCATATTGAACGTATGCGGCTGCGACGTGAAATAGAGCGCCAGTATCGAGAGCAGCATGAATACCGACCCCGCCAGCGTATATATGAAGAACTTTATGGCGGCGTATTCCCTGCGCGGGCCGCCCCATATGCCTATCAGGAAATACATTGGAACGAGGACGAGCTCCCAGAAGACATAGAAGAGGAAGAGGTCCAGCGACAGGAACGTACCGAGCATCCCGGTATTGAGCAGCAGGTACAGGAAATAGTATTCCTTCTGGCGCTCCTTGATCCCGAACGAGCCGATGCACGCGAGGAATCCGAGCAGGGCCGTGAGGAAGACGAGGCCTATGCTTATGCCGTCCACCCCGAGGTGGTAGTTGATATTGACCTGGGGTATCCACGAGAACTTTTCGGCGAACTGCATCAGGGTGTTGTTATAGTCGAAGCCCATCACCATAAATATCGCGAACAGCAGCGTTATCCCGGTCGCCGCCGTAGCGGCGCCCTTGATCATCCCGGTCCTGCCCTTGGGTATGAACAGTATCAGCAGGCCCGCAAGCAGCGGCAAGAAGATTATCGAACTCAACAAAGGGAAAGGCATCACCGACCTCCTATCAATTTTATAAGTATCATTATCGCAAGCCCGAAGAACGCTATCAGTATGTAGTTCTGCACGAAACCCGTCTGGAACCGGCGCAATATCGCGGAACATAGCCACGTGACATTCGCCGTCATGTTCACTATCCCGTCGACGATATACAGGTCGAACCACGACTGCACCTTTCCGGCTATTACGGAAAGGTATGCCGTCAGGTTCACGGCGCCGTCTACGACCTTCGAGTCGAACCCGGAGGCGATATCCGCGAACCGCATGCACGGCCTTATTACGAGCGCGTCGTATATCTCGTCCACATAGTATTTATTGGACACGAGCTTATACAGGAACGCGAACCTCGAGCGCAGTGACGCCGGGAGCAGTTTGTTATTCAATATATAGAATGCGTATGCGGCCCCTATGCCGGTAAGGGATATCGCGATCGAGACGCCCATCGTGAGGAACTCGAATTTCACCGGCCTGAAGAACCCGGCAAATATGGCGAAGGCCGCGAGGATGACCAGCGGGACCGTCATGACGGCCGGGGACTCATGCGCGTGCAGTTCCGAGCGCGGCTTGCCGAACAATACGATAAATATCAGGCGGAACATATAGAATGCCGTAAGCAAGCTTGTGAGCGCGGCCACGCCGAACAGTACCGGATGGCCGCCCTTAAGGATCTCGGAGAGTATCTCGTCCTTCGACCAGAAGCCCGAGAACGGCGGCACGCCGGATATCGCGAGGCCGCCTATTATGAGCGTCCAGCCGGTCGCCTTCATCTTCCCGAGCAGGCCGCCCATCTTGAATATATCCTGCGTATGTACCGCGTGTATGACGCTGCCGGCGCAGAGGAAGAGCAGGGCCTTGAAGAACGCGTGCGTCATCAAATGGAACGTGCCCCCCTCGTAACCGCCGACGCCCAGCGCGAGCATCATGAGCCCAAGCTGGCTTATCGTCGAATATGCCAGTATCCTTTTAATATCGTTATTGCAGGTCGCGATAGTCGCGGCCATGAGAGCGGTTATCGCCCCTATGTATGCGACCCAGGTGAGCGATGTGTGTTGGGAGAGGAAGAGCCCATAAGTGCGAGCGACGAGGTAAACGCCCGCGGCGACCATCGTAGCGGCATGTATCAAGGCCGAAACCGGCGTCGGGCCCTCCATCGCGTCGGGCAGCCATACATGCAGCGGGAATTGCGCCGATTTGCCTGCCGCGCCGCAGAATATCAGCAGGGCGATCACGGTCAGCGTCGCATCGTTTATCCCGAGCCCGGCGAGGTCCTTGAAGTAAAGGGTCTTTGCCGTGAAAAATAGCATCAGTATCCCGATCAAGAGGCCCGTATCGCCTATCCTCGTGGTTATAAAGGCTTTCATGCCTGCCTTGGCGGCGGCAGGGCGCTCGAACCAGAAGGATATCAGCAGGTAAGAGCAGAGCCCCACGCCTTCCCAGAATATATAGAGCATCACGAAATTGTCAGAGAGGAGCAGGCCGAGCATCGAGCCCATGAACAGGGACATGTAAGCGAAGAACCTCGAGTACCGCTTATCGTCATGCATATAGCCTATTGAATATATCTGTATGAGTGTGCCAACGACGGTTACGACCAGCAGCATCATGCACGAGAGGGGGTCTATTGTTACGCCGAAATCGAGGGAGAAACCGTTGAACGAGATCCAGCGGCCTATAGTGTACGAACCTTCTCCGCCGCAGGCGTTCCCTATATATGCCATGACGGCTATCGCGAGCGCGGCAACGGAAGCGCCTATGGAAACAAGCGCGCTCGCCTTTTTGAGCCTGCGCCCGAAAAGGATATTTACCGCAAAGGCGGCAAAAGGGAAGAGCGGTATAAGGTGCGCGTATTTTACCATTTCATTATGTTCATATTTTCCGTAAATATCGTCTTCATGTTCCTGTAAACGGCTATCACCAGTACGAGCCCTATCACCGCGGAAGCGGCGGCTATCGCCATTACGAACAGCGCGAATACCTGCCCGAGGCTATCCGGGCCTCCGAGGAATTTATTGAACGTTATAAGGTTTATATTTGCGGCGTTTAATATCAGCTCTATAGACATCAGTATCCCGATCGCCGTCCTGCGCGTCAACGCGCCGTAAAGCCCTGTCGCGAAGAGGACCGCCCCTAATATAAGGAAATGGCTTTGGGGTATCATTATTTTTTCACCTTCCCTATCACTATCGCGCCGACGAGCGCCGCAAGCAATATGAGGGATATGAACTCGAAAGGCAGCGCATACGCGGACATGAGCGCCCGTCCGATATCATCCAGCCCGGGCCCGGCAAGGACCGCAGCGCCAGGCGCCGGCGTTTTCCACGCGTTCCCCGTGATTATGTAAATAAAGAAGGAAAGAATCGCCGCCGTTACGCAAGCCGACACGAGGACCTGCCTGTTCGCCTGTCTTATCGAGCGGTCCTTTATATTGGCCGTCAGCATTATCGCAAAGAGGAAGAGGGTTACTATCGCGCCGACATATATGATCACCTGGGCGATCGCCAGGAATTCCGCATTCAGGAAAAGGTAGACCCCGGCGACGCAGAAGAGGCAAAGCGCGAGCGAGACCGCGCAGTGGAAAATATTGCGCATGGCCACTACGCCGAACGCAAAGGCGCAGGCAAGCCCCGCCAGCACGTAGAACGACGCCTGCACGACGAAGTCCTGCGGAAGCCCGTAGTTGTTTACAATGTCACTTAACTGCCGGATGAGCCCATTCATCATATTTACCCGCGTTTAGTAGGTCTATGTGCAATTTGCCGTGTTCGTAAACCGCGATCTCGTAGATCTTGCCCATATAGATAGCCTGTGTCGGGCATACCTGTTCGCAGAGCCCGCAGAAGCAGCAGAGCTCCATGTTATATTTGAAGTGCTCGAAATCCTTCTTCTTGTCCGCGCCCTCTTTTATGGCGAGGTCGAGGCATAATGTCGGGCATATCTTAACGCACTGGCCGCACTTTATGCACTTCGCCGTATTCAGGTCGACGAGGCCCCTGAACCTTTCCGTCATTGTCATCTTCTGCGTGGGGTATTGCAGAGTCACCGGCTTCACGAATAAATTTTTCAGCGTCACGAACAGGGCATTTATCATCTCAGCAGCACCCATCCCGCTACGGCAAGGTTTGCAAACGCCAAAGGCGTGAGCACCTTCCATGCGAAACCCATCAGCTGGTCGACGCGCAGCCTCGGGAGCGTCCACCTTATCCACATGAGCAGGGTCACGATGCCGTATGTCTTTATCAGGAACCATATGACCGGCGGCAGGAACGGCCCGTTCCATCCGCCGAGGAATAATGCCGCCGCCAGGGCCGATATTATGAACATGTTGGTATATTCTCCGAGGAAGAACATCGCGAACTTCATCCCGGAATATTCCGTGTGGAAACCCGCTACGAGCTCCGACTCCGCCTCTGGTATATCGAACGGCGTCCTGTTGACCTCGGCGGTCCCTGCGATCAGGAATATGAGGAACGCGACCGCCATATTCGGATGGAAGACGAACCACATATCCTTCTGCGCCTCGACTATCTTTTGCATCGAGAGCGTGCCGGCGAACATGACGGCCGTTACCAGTGCCAGTATGAGCGGTATCTCATAGCTGATTATCTGCGCGGCCGACCTCATCCCGCCAAGCAGCGAATATTTATTGTTCGAGCCCCATCCGGCCATGAATATGCCCAGCACGCATATCGAGGTGAGGGCCATTATATAGAGCGCGCCTATGTTGAGGTCGCGTCCTGCCAGCGCGAATACCATGACCGAAGGCACGACGGCGAAGAACGGCGCGAACCACCAGGCGAGCATGTCCACCCCCGCGGGGGTTATATTTTCCTTGAGCAGGAGCTTTATGACGTCCGCGACAGATTGCAAAGCCCCGTGCCAGCCGACGCGCATAGGCCCGTAGCGCGTCTGGATATGCGCCGAGACCTTCCGCTCCCACCAGATGAGGAACATCGCCGATACGGCTATAAAACCGAGGGCCGCGACGCCTACTATGATCATTATTATGAATGTCAGGATAGAGATCGTCATCTGTCTATCTCCCCCATGACGACGTCAAGGCTGCCGAGAACACATACGGCATCCGCCACCTTCAGGCCGTTTATCAGTTCCGGCAGGACCGCTATGTTAGAAAAGGAGGGGGAACGTATCTTCATCCTGTACGGTACAGGGGAACCGTCGCTGACTATGTAAAACCCGAGCTCGCCGCGCGGGTTCTCGCTCCTCATATATGCCTGCCCCGGCGCCGGCCTGAATATCTTGCCGGCTTTGACCGTGGGGTCACCTTCGGGAAGCCCGAGGACCGCCTGTTCCGCGATACGAAGGCTCTCGCGCATCTCGTCCATCCTTACCTTATACCTGTCCCATGCATCGCCGTTTTTTCCGGTTGGGATATTAAAATCAAATTTGTCGTAAACGAGGTACGGCTCATCCTTGCGCAGGTCCCATTTCACGCCGGAGGCGCGCAGGTTCGGGCCCGTAACGCTGTAGCTGACCGCTTTTTCGGCGGTTAACACACCGATGCCCTTGGTCCTCGCCGTAAATATCCGGTTTTTGCTGAACATCGCTTCGAGGTCGTCAATTTTCGGGCGCATGTAACTAACGATCTTCTTTATCTTGCCGTCGGCGCCATTGGGCAGGTCGCGCGATACGCCGCCTATCCTCATGTAATTGTATGTGAGCCTCTGCCCGCAGATATCATCGAAGAGTTCGACGATCTTTTCGCGTTCGCGCATGCCGTAGAAGAGAGGCGTCGCGAAAGCCCCGAGGTCCTGCGTGAACGTCGTTATGCCGAAGAGGTGGCTCGCTATCCTTCCGAGCTCGGCCATTATGACCCTGATGTGCTTGGCCCTGTCGTTAGCCTCGATACCCATCAGTTTCTCCGCGGCGAGCACGTAGGCGAGGTTGTTGTTCATCGACGCGAGGTAATCGAGCCTGTCGGTGAACGGTATGAACTGCGTATATGTGCGTTTCTCCGCGATCTTCTCGATGCTGCGGTGCAGGTATCCGATATGGACGATGCTGTCGACGACCGTCTCGCCGCTGAGCTTGAGCTCCAGGCGCAGGACCCCGTGGGTAGAAGGGTGCTGCGGCCCCATATTTACCCAGAACTCCTCTGTGGTTATGTCTTCCTTAACGGGTGTATAGTCCATTCGTCCGGATTCAGTATCCTTTTAAGGTTAGGGTGGTTCAGGAATTTCACGCCGAAGAGGTCGAAGACCTCGCGCTCGAGCCAGTCCGCCGACTTCCAGGATCCTGCCAGGCTCTCAACGGAAAGGTCTCCCGAAAGCCGCACCTTCAGCGTTACGGCAGCGTGTTCCTTCAATGAATAGAAGCTGTATACCAGTTCGATGTGGTCCTTGTTGTCCACGGCTGTTATACAATGCAGGTTGTCGAAGCCCCGGCCCAACAGCCGCTGCGCAGCCTCAATAAGGCCGTCCTTCGGGACTTCCAAGACTTCACCGTTTGGCATGCTTCTCCTTCATTATCTTTTCCTGGAGCTTCATTATGCCGAAGAGCAGGTTTTCGGGCCTTGGAGGGCAGCCGGGTATATGCACGTCTACGGGTATGCCGAGAGCTTCGGTCCCTTTAACAACGGAATATGTGTCATTGTAAAAGATTCCGCCCGATATCGCGCAATTGCCCATCGCTATGACGTATTTTGGTTCGGGCATCTGGGCGTAGAGGCGCTTCATGCAGTCGCCCATCTTGACGCAGACGGTGCCGGCGACTATCATCACGTCGCATTGCCTTGGGCTGGCACGAAAGACGCCGGCCCCAAAGCGGTCTATGTCGAACCTTGAGGCGCCCGCGCCGATCATCTCGATCGCGCAGCAGGCCAGGCCGAATGTCATGGGCCAGAGGGAGGAGGCCTTGCTCCATTTCAGCACGGTCTCGCTTGTCGTGAGGACCAGGTTGCCGCCGGGGAACTTTTCTATGAGGCCCGAAGCGGGTATCTTCTCTATTACTGCCATTCGAGGGCCCCTTTTTTCCACGCGTATACCAGGCCGGCCACCAGGACCGCGATAAATACCATCATCTCAACGAAAGCTACGATGCCGGACTCGCGGAATATGACCGCCCACGGAACGAGGAAGAGTATTTCCACGTCGAAGACGACAAAGATAAGCGCAATTATGTAATAACGGACATTGAATTGTATCCAGGAGTTGCCCCTGACCGTCTCGCCGCACTCGTAGCAGGAGTTCTTAGCCGGATTCGGGTCGCGCGGGCGCAGGAACCACGATACTATGAAGGCTCCGGCAACGAAAGCGATGCCGAAGATAAGGAAGAGGCCGACATACCCGTAATCTGCGATCATATCCTAAAGCGGCTCCTATGGACTGAACAGCTGGTCATTATACTGGCTGGCTCTTATGATTATACAAAATATCCTGCCTTTATGTCAAAGGTATAAATGGCAAATAAAAATACTTGACAAAAAGCCGGCATATGCTATAATTAGCTCCGTAGTAAATAAGATTAGAAATCGTATACCGCATCGGTTGATGATAACTAACCTTTGCGGTTTTTTTACGACCAAGTCATTATTTACTATAATTCAAGAGGAAAGGAGGTAAAGTAAGTAATGGCTAAGGGAAAGGTAAAGTGGTTCAGCGATCAGAAAGGTTATGGATTCATTACTCCTGAGAACGGCAAGGATGTGTTTGTTCATCACAGCGCGATTCAGGGTGAAGGCTATAAATCTTTAACCGAGGGACAGGAAGTCCAGTTCGACATCGAAAAAGGTCCCAAGGGTGAGCAGGCTACAAACGTAGTAAAGCTCTAA
>JBAZFE010000034.1:0-12356 GCA_041653555.1 Candidatus Omnitrophota bacterium | reverse complement strand
ATACTCGCGCTGATCGAGGATATGGAAAAGAAGTTCGGGAAATTCAGGTACCACAGGCAGGACGTTGAGATACCGCTCAAGACCAGGGAGAAGGTCGTAAAGGAGCTGTTCGCGAAACTCCGGGGCAATGCCGGAAAGATCTTCAAGCGGAAGGTGGTCGACATAAAAACCTACGACGGCCTGAAGTTCATATTCAATGACGAAAGCTGGCTGCTCATAAGGCCGTCCGGCACAGAGCCGATCCTGAGGGTATACAGCGAAGCCCACTCCGATAAGGAAGCCAAGGAACTGATCAATATAGTCGACAAAATGTCAAAAAGTATCAAATAATGGATATATCGTCGATCCGCAACTTTTGCATAATCGCGCATATAGACCACGGCAAGTCGACACTGGCCGACAGGCTGCTTTTGAAGACCGGCGCGATATCCCAGAGGGATTTCCACGACCAGATGCTTGACGGAATGGACCTCGAGAGGGAGCGTGGCATCACGATAAAAGCAAAGGCCGTAAGGCTTGTGCATCACGACGCGGATGGCAAGGAATATATCCTCAACCTGATAGACACTCCCGGTCATGTTGACTTCACGTACGAGGTCTCCAAAGCGCTCGCGGCATGCGAGGGGGCGCTCCTGGTAGTTGACGCATCCCAGGGAGTGGAAGCCCAGACAGTTGCAAACCTCTATCTCGCGCGCGAACACGGCCTCACGATAATACCGATAATAAATAAGATAGACCTGGCAAGCGCGGAACCCGAAAGGATATGCCAGCAACTTAAGGAGACCCTGCATATCACGGACGTTGAGCCTATTATGGCCAGCGCAAAAACGGGCATCGGCGTCGATGAAATAGTGGATTCCATCGTTAAGAATGTCCCCGCGCCAAAAGGGGATGCCGGCAACCCGCTTCAAGCGCTTGTCTTCGATTCGGCATTCGATACTTTCAAGGGCGTCGTGATATTCATCAGGCTCAAGAACGGCGTCTTAAGGAAAGGCATGAAGGTCAGGATGATGGGCACCGGGCGGGTCTATGACATCGAGGAAGTGGGTGTCTTCAAACCGGCCCCGGTCGCGATAGGGGAACTTGCCTGCGGAGAGGTCGGCTATATCACATGCAATATCAAAGACCCGAAAGAGGTCAACGTAGGCGATACGGTCACTGATTTCCGCAAACCCGCCGCGGACGCCCTGCCGGGATACAAGAAGGTACGCCCGCTCGTATTTTGCGGCCTCTATCCGGTCAACTCGAAGGATTTCACTTTCCTCAGGGACGCGCTGGAGAAACTCGAGTTGAGCGATTCTTCCTTTATTTACGAGGTGGAATCTTCCGTATCGTTCGGGTTCGGCTTCAGGTGCGGGTTCCTCGGCCTGCTGCATATGGAGATCGTACAGGAGAGGCTCGAGAGGGAATACAACCTTAACCTGATAGCGACCACCCCGAGCGTGGTCTACAAGGTAAAGAAGACGGACGGGCAGATCGTCGAGATCGAGAACCCGAGCAAGCTCCCCGCTCCGCAGGAGATTGAGCATATCGAGGAACCTTACATACGCGCGTTCGTGATCACTCCGGCGGATTCACTCGGGAATGTGATGAAATTGTGCCAGGAGAGAAGGGGCGTATATAAATCCACCGAGTACCTCGACCCTACGAGGGCGATGCTTGTCTATGAATTCCCATTATCAGAGATTATCGTGGATTTTTATGATAAAATAAAATCCATTACGCGCGGGTACGGTTCGCTTGATTATGAGTTCAAGGAATACCTCGAAAGCGACCTCGTGAAGCTCGATATACTTATAAACGGAAAACCGTGCGACGCGCTGTCGTTCATCGTGCATAAGGACAGCGCATATACGAAAGGCAACCAGCTCGTCACGAAGCTGAAAGAGCTCATACCCAGGCAGCTATTCGAGGTCGCGTTGCAGGCGGCGATAGGCAGCAAGATCATCGCCCGCGAGACGGTCCGTCCGGTCGGCAAGAACGTGACCGCGAAATGCTACGGCGGAGACATATCGAGGAAGCGCAAGCTGTGGGAGAAGCAGAAGGAAGGCAAGAAGCGGATGAAACAGTTCGGAAAAGTCGAGATACCCCAGGAAGCCTTTATGGCCGTCCTGAAGCTCTAAGGAGATAAAATGGCGAAGGATGTAAAAGCAAAGAAAAAGAAATCTTTAACAAGGGAGCTGGTTGAGATAGTCATCACAGCCTTCCTTCTCGCGTTCGTGATAAAGGTATTCGTATTCGAGCTATATAAGATACCGTCGGGCTCGATGATACCCACGCTTCTCGTGGGCGACAGGATCGTCGTGGTCAAATATGTGTTCGGGCCCAGGCTGCCTTTCGTGAATTTCAGGCTGCCCGGTATAAGGGAACCGAAGATAGGGGAGATCGTCGTATTCAAATCCCCGGATGACCCGAAGAAATCCTTTATTAAGAGGTTCGTCGCGACCGGAGGCGATACTGTCGAGATCAAGAACGGCAAGCTCCTGGTGAACGGGACGGCCGTTGAGGACCCGCCCGCATTCAGGCGCGTATATTATTACAACAGGGGGGATTACGGGCTGGAAGGAAAACCCGTCACGGTGCCGAAGGACTGCTATTTCGTGCTCGGGGACAACTCCGCTTCAAGCAAGGACAGCAGGTACTGGGGCTTCGTCCCAAAGAACTACCTTATCGGAAAAGCCGTATTGGTGATATTGCCGTTCGACAGGATGCAGCTTATTAACGGTAATTAAATGAACATAGCGAACAAGATAACGATCCTCAGGGTGCTGCTTACCCCGGTTTTTGTCGGGCTTGCGTTATATTACAAGCCGGAGAATGATCATCTCAGGTACTACGCGCTTTGCGTATTCAGCATAGCGGTCCTGACCGACGCGCTTGACGGTTTCCTCGCGCGTTTCCTGAAGCAGAAAACGACCCTCGGGACCATAATGGACCCCATCGCGGACAAATTGCTGCTCATAACCGCTTTCATCAGCCTTACCGTATGGAATGCCAGCATAAAACTGCCGCTCTGGCTTCCGATAATAGTCGTCAGCCGTGATATCATAATAGTGATAGGCGTATTGGTAATATTCCTCATACACGGCGACGTCAAGATATCCCCGAGCCCGCTGGGCAAGATCACGACCTTCTTCCAGATGGCCGCGATAATCAGCGTGCTCCTGTTATACAGGCACTCGGAATATATCTGGAACACGGCCGTCGTATTCACGGGACTTTCGGGCATAGACTATATATTCAAGGGGGCGCGCCTTATGAACGGGGCCGCAGTAAAAAAATAATATGGAAACCCTGCTTTCTCTGTTAATATGCTACATTATCGGGTCGATACCCACGAGCTTCCTAGTGGCGAAGTACCTGAAGGGCATCGATATCAGGGAGCACGGGAGCGGCAACGTTGGGGCGACCAATACCGCGAGGGTTGTTGGAAAAGGGTGGGGCCTGCTCGTCCTTGCCGTTGACATTTTGAAGGGGCTTGTCTGCGTGACCCTGGTCGCGAAACTATTCCTCAGGTGGGGCGTCCCGGTCGACGAACAGGTCTATCCGCTGATCCTCGGGGCGATGGCGATAGCCGGTCACATCTGGACGGTGTTCCTCGGATTCAAGGGAGGCAAGGGCATAGCGACATCATCGGGCGTATTTATCGGCGTCGCGCCGAAGGTACTACTGGTCGCCCTCGTGATATGGATAGCGGTTTTCCTGTGGAAGAGGTATGTATCACTGGCCTCGATAATCAGCGCGGTTTCGATACCCTTAATGGTATCGGCAATGGGATACCCGTCGCTGTTCGTGCTTATCAGCTCCGCCATTTGCGCGGTAACGGTATATAAACATTATCCGAATATAAAGAGGCTCGTACGCGGCGAAGAGCACGCGTTCGAGTTTAAGAGGCATGGCTGATCAAAAAAAGATAACTGTCATAGGAGACGGAGGCTGGGGCACCACGCTCGCGATCCTGCTGGATTCAAAGGGGCATAAGGTCAGCCTGTGGGGCGCATTCGCGGAGTATACCGCGATGATGAAGCGGTCGCGCGAGAACGTGAAATTCCTTCCGGGCGTGAAGATACCGGGCACTATCGAACTTACCTCGGAGATAGGGCAGCCGGTCAGGGATTCCGATGTTATCGTGATGGCTGTCCCGTCGCAGTATATGCGTAAGGTCTCAGAGGTTCTGAAAGGCATCGACACCGGAGGGAAATTATTCGTCAGCGTCTCAAAAGGCGTCGAGAACGGGAGCCTCATGAGGATGTCGGAGGTAATAAAGGATATCCTCGGGAACGTAAGGATCGGCGCGCTCTCAGGGCCGACGATATCCTATGAGGTCGCGCGAGGCCTCCCGACGACCGTGGTCGCAGCATCTTCGGACGAAAGCGCCGCGAAGGAGATCCAGGACCTCTTCATGACGGAGAATTTCAGGATATATTCCAACACCGACGTCATCGGCGTTGAGCTGGGAGGCTCGCTCAAGAACGTCATAGCGATAGCGGCGGGAATATCCGACGGGCTCGGTTTCGGCGTCAATACGAAATCGGGCCTTCTTGTAAGGGGGATCGTGGAGATAGCGCGCCTCGGTACCGAGATGGGAGCGAAACACGAGACATTCTACGGCATAAGCGGTCTCGGGGACCTCGTCACTACCTGCGTCAGCACACACGGCCGGAACAGGTGGTTCGGCGAGCAGATAGGCAAGGGCAAGGCTCCCGATGCCGTTCTTAAGAGCACCGAGATGGCGGTGGAAGGGGTCGGGACCGCAAAGTCCTGCCATGAGCTATGCGGGAAATACGGCATCGAGATGCCTATTGCCAACGAGGTGTACAGCGTGATATTCGAGGGCAAAGACCCCAAGACAGCCGTGCGAAACCTCATGACCCGCAGTAAAAAATCGGAAGACCGCAAGTAAATAATCCATTAATTCCAGCTATACTTTTTTCGGGCAATTTGTTATAATAAATACTCTAATTCTTTAGAAAATCTATATCGGGGCGTGGCTCAGTTTGGTAGAGCACTTGTATGGGGTACAAGTGGTCAGCGGTTCAAGTCCGCTCGCCCCGACCATCTTTTTGCGGGAGATATGTGAAATGGAAAAGATCAATGTAGGATTGATAGGGTTCGGTACAGTCGGGGTTGGCGTCGCGCGCGCGCTTATGGAGAAGTCCGCCCATTTCGAACGACTTGTCGGGGCGCGTATCGTCCTCAAAGCCATTTGCGACAATGACTTAAGGAGAAAAAGGCACATTAAGGTCAACAGGAAGATACTGACCAGCGACATAAGCAAGGTGTTAGGCAATCCGGATATCGATATCGTAGTCGAGCTGGTCGGAGGCATACATCCGGCCAAGGAATTCGTCCTTAAGGCGATCAAGAGCGGACAGCACGTCGTGACCGCAAATAAAGCGCTGATCACCGAACACGGACAGGAGATATTTGACGCCGCCCAGAAGGCCGGCGTTGAGGTGTTCTATGAGGCATCCGTAGGCGGCGGGATCCCTATCATCAAAGCCCTGCGCGAAGGCCTTATCGCGAACGAGATAGATACAGTGATGGGGATAGTGAACGGGACCTCTAATTATATCCTTTCTTCAATGGCCGAGGAGGGATTGAGTTTTTCCGACGCTCTCGACCAGGCGAAGAAGAAGGGATACGCCGAGAGAAATCCGGCCCTCGATATAGAGGGGTATGATTCGGCGCACAAGCTCGCGATACTTACCCTGCTCGGATTCGGCAAATTCGTGAAGCTCGAGGATATCTACGTCGAAGGCATACTGGACGTCTCGCAGAACGACATCAGGTATGCCGATGAGTTCGGTTACGCGATCAAGCTGCTCGCGATCGCAAAACGCAGGGATAACGAGCTCGAGGTCAGGGTCCATCCGACACTGTTATCAAAAAAACACCTTCTCGCGAACGTTAACGGCGTTTACAACGCCATATATGTGCACGGGGACATGGTCGGAGGCACCCTGTTCTACGGCAGGGGCGCCGGGCAGAATCCTGCGGCAAGTTCCGTCGTCGGGGACGTTATAGACCTCGCGCGCAATTTGAGGTTCAATTCCGTAGGAAGGGTCCCGATCTACATGAAGGACAAGTCGATAAACAAGATAATGAAGATAGACGACATAGAGGCCAGCTACTACATCAGGATCTCCTGCATCGACAAGCCGGGCGTCCTGGCCAAGGTGGCGGGAATATTAGGGCGCCATGGGATATCGATAGCCAGCGTCGGACAGAAGGAAAGGCGCAAGGCCCGGATCGTGCCGGTCGTGATGATGACCCATGAGGCAAAAGAAAAGAATATGAGGCAGGCGCTTGAAGAGATAGACAGGATCTCCGCAATAAGGCGGAAGACTGTAGCGATCAGAGTGGAGAGGTAGAGACATGTGGCGGGGATTGATACACAGGTACGGAAAATATCTTCCGGTATCGTCAGAGACACCGGTCATAACCCTCAACGAGGGGGATACTCCGCTCATACCTTCCTGCTATCTTAACGAGAAGCTCGGAAAGGGCTATGAGGTCTACCTGAAGTTCGAGGGCGCGAACCCGACCGGGTCCTTCAAGGACAGGGGCATGACCATGGCCGTATCGAAAGCCGTCGAGGAAGGGTCGAAGGCTATCATGTGCGCCTCGACCGGGAATACTTCCGCGTCAGCCGCCGCTTACGCGGCGCGCGCAGGCATCAAGTGCATCGTGCTGATACCTAACGGGAAGATCGCCATCGGGAAGCTCGCGCAGGCGCTTATATACGGCGCGGAGGTCCTGGCGGTGGACGGCAATTTCGATGAGGCGCTGGACCTCGTCAAGCAGATCACAAACGACTATCCGATAACCCTGGTGAACTCGCTGAACCCCTACAGGATCGAAGGTCAGAAGACCGCCGCGTTCGAGATATGCGAGGCCCTGGAGGACAACCCGGATTTCCATTTTATACCCGTAGGCAATGCCGGTAATATTACCGCATACTGGAAGGGATACAAGGAATATAAGGAATACGGCAAGATAAAAGAGCTGCCGAGGATGATGGGATTCCAGGCTGAAGGCGCGGCGCCCATTGTAAGGGGACATGTCGTGGAAAAGCCCGAGACCGTTGCGACCGCGATAAGGATAGGCAATCCCGCAAGCTGGGCGCAGGCAGAAGCTGCGCGCGACGAATCCCGCGGCATCATCGACATGGTCTCGGACAACGAGATACTCGAGGCTTATAAGCTGCTGGCGGCAAAGGACGGAGTATTCGCGGAACCCGCGTCGGCGGCGTCGGTCGCGGGGCTGTTGAAGATGATAAATAAGGGCAGCTTTAAGAAATCGCCGGAGAAGAAGGTAAAGATAGTCTGCGTGCTTACCGGCCACGGACTGAAGGACCCTGACAGGGCGATCTCATTACTGAGCAAACCCAAGACCGTCAAGGCGGAGATGAAGGCGGTGCTGAAGGCGATCGGCTTATGAAGTACGTTGTGCTGGTTGGCGACGGCATGGCCGATTATCCCGTCAGGGAGCTCGGGAACAAGACGCCTCTAGAAGCCGCGAAGATCCCAAATATGGACCTGCTTGCACGGAAGGGAAGGTCAGGGCTCGTGAGAACCGTACCGGTCGGTTTCGTGCCCGGATCGGATGTAGCAAACCTTTCGATCATCGGGTATGACCCGGAGAAATATTATTCCGGCAGAGGGCCTCTTGAAGCGGCGAATATGGGGATAAAGCTGGGCCCTGACGACATCGCTTTCAGGTGCAACCTGGTGACCGTCGATAACGGGCTGATGTCCGACTACTCTGCAGGCCACATCACAACAGAAGAAGCGTCATCCCTGATAAAGTCGCTCGATAAGGCACTCGGTTCGGAAAAAATAAGGTTTTATCCGGGCGTAAGCTACAGGCACCTGATGATAGTGCGGGACGGCTCATTGAAAGACGCCCTTAGGAAGGCCGAATGCGTGCCTCCCCACGATATAACGGGGTCTCCCATTAAGGGCCATCTTCCGAAAGGTGAAGGCGCGGAATTCCTTGTGAAGCTTATGCAGGATTCCAGGGCACCGCTCTCCGCCCACGAGATAAACCACGTAAGGATCGACCTCAAGGAGAACCCGGCTAACATGATATGGCTCTGGGGGCAGGGGGTCGACGCGAATATGCCGAAATTCAGGGACCTGTACGGCCCGGAGGGTTCTGTCATCTCCGCAGTCGACCTGATAAAGGGCATCGGCAAGACCATAGGGCTCGATGTCATAAACGTGCCCGGCGCGACCGGCTATTACGATACCGATTACCAGGGCAAGGCGAAATACGCCCTGGATTCGTTGAAACAAAAAGATTTCGTTTTCGTGCATGTCGAGGCGCCCGACGAGGCCGGGCACAACGGCGACCTGCGCGCGAAGATGGCCGCTATAGAGAATTTTGACAGGTTTATCGTGGGCGCGGTCCTGAAAAGGTTCAGGGACAAGGAGGAATTCAGGGTAATGGTGCTTCCCGACCATTTCACTCCCGTCTCGCTCAGGACCCACACCGCGGAGCCGGTGCCGTTCGCTATATACGGCAAGGGCATTGAACCCGGCGGGAATGCGGCAGCGGCATTCAGCGAATCTGCCGCAAAGAACAGCGGGCTTTTTTTCGAGCACGGAAAAGAGCTGATGCATTATTTCATGGCATCGTAATAGAGGAGGAAGGCGGAATAAAAGTGGGATCAATAATCGTCCAAAAATTCGGCGGTTCATCGGTCGCGAATCCCGAGAGGATCAAGAAGGTCGCGGAACGGGTAGTGGGCTACAAGAAACGCGGCTATGATGTAGTTGTGGTCGTCTCCGCGTTAGGCGATACCACTGACGAGCTGATCGAGCTGGCTTCCAAGGTCACTGATGACCCGTCCGAGCGGGAGATGGACATGCTCATCTCCACGGGCGAGCAGATATCGTGCGCGCTCCTCGCGATGGCTATCCAGAAGCTTAATGTGCCTTCGATATCGTTTACCGGCGCCCAGGTGGGGATAATAACAGATACTACCCATACCAAAGCGCGCATTTTGGACATATCCGCCTCAGACAGGATCAAGGAGCAGCTGAAGGCAGGCAAGGTTGTCGTAGTAGCCGGGTTCCAGGGCGTAAGCATAAAGAAAGAGATCACAACACTGGGACGCGGAGGAAGCGACCTTACCGCCGTCGCGCTCGCCAGGGCATTGGGAGCCAAGATGTGCGAAATATATACCGATGTCGACGGGGTGTATACCGCGGACCCGAGGATAGTCAAGGACGCCAGGAAACTGCCGAAGATAAGCTATGACGAGATGCTTGAGCTCGCGTCCCTCGGGGCGAAGGTCATGCAGCCCAGGTCGGTAGAATACGGAAAACGATACGACATACCCATACATGTGCGTTCGAGTTTTTCTAACAAGGAAGGCACCGTGATCTGCAAGGAGGCAAAATCCATGGAGAAGATCGACGTTAGCGGAGTAGCGCTGCAGAAGGATGAAGCGAAGGTCACTATATGCGATGTGCCGGACAAGCCGGGCGTCGCGGCCGTAATTTTCAAGGAGATGGGATCAAACAATATAGTCGTAGACATGATCGTCCAGAATGTCGGCAGGACCGGAACGACCGACGTCTCATTTACGGTGCTTACCGAGGAACTCGCGAAGACGCTGAAGGTCGCCAAGAGGGTCGCGCGCGAGATCGGCGCGGGAGAGGTGATAAAGGATGAGGGGATCGCGAAGATATCGATCGTCGGCATCGGGATGAGGAGCCACGCCGGTATCGCCGCGAGGATGTTCAAGGCCCTGGCGTCCAATAAGATAAATATCGAGATGATATCGACATCGGAGATAAAGATATCCTGCGTGATCAGCAAGAAACACGCGGAGACGGCATTGAAGACATTGCATGACGAATTTGACCTTAAAAAAGCAAAATAGGGGCGCATGGAGATGAAGCAAGTAATACTTTATGATACGACGCTTCGTGACGGCGCGCAGACCGAGGGGATCTCCTATTCGGTAAACGATAAGCTGCGCATCGTGGGAAAGCTGGACCACCTGGGTATCCATTTTATCGAGTGCGGATGGCCGGGGTCCAACCCTAAGGACATGGCCTTCTTCAAGGCCGCCAAAAAACTGAAACTCAAGAACGCGCGGATCGTTGCTTTCGGTTCCACGCGCCGCGCGAATACCGGTATCAAGAGGGACCTTATCGTCCGCGGGCTAATCGACGCGGGCACGCAGCATATCACTATCTTCGGGAAATCGTGGGACCTGCATGTCAGGGATGTCTTCAGGGTGCCGCTCGAAGAGAACCTGAACATGATATCCGAGACGGTCTCGTACCTTAAGTCAAAGGGAAAAACGGTCTTTTATGACGCGGAGCATTTTTTTGACGGCTACAAAAGCAACCGGGAATACGCGATGAAGTCCGTCTTTGCGGCTCGCGACGCCGGCGCGGAATGCGTGATCCTTTGCGACACGAACGGCGGGACGATAACGTCAGACCTCACGGAGGTCGTGAAGGAAGTCGTGGCAAAGCTTGATTGCCCCGTGGGCATCCATTGCCATAACGATTGCGATATGGCGGTCGCCAACTCCGTCGCTGCCGTCCAGGCCGGATGCGCCCAGGTACAGGGAACGTTCAACGGTTACGGGGAACGTTGCGGAAACGCGAACCTTGCCTCCGTCATCGGGAACCTTAAGCTGAAGCTCAAGATCGATTGCATCAGCGAAGCGAAATTGAAGGAACTGACCGATACTTCGCGGTTTGTCGCCGAGATCAGCAACGTAAAGCAGCAGGAAAACCAGCCGTTTGTAGGCAACAGCGCCTTCACGCATAAGGCTGGGGTGCATATCAACGCTATAATGAAGAACCCCGTCACATATGAACACATCGATCCGCACGCGGTCGGCAATAAGAGGAGACTGCTCGTATCCGAGCTGTCAGGGAAGAGCTCTATCCTGCTGAGGGCGGAAGCGCTTGAGCTCGACCTCAAAAAGGAAGCGCCGAAGACAAAGAAGATCCTCAGCCTCTTACAGAAGCTTGAACATGAGGGCTATCACTTTGAGGCCGCGGAGGGGTCGCTCGAGCTCCTCCTGAAACGCGCTTTCAAGAAATACAAGAGGTTCTTCGAGCTTGAAGGCTTTAAGGTTGTGACGGAGCATAAGGGCAACAGGCTGCTCTCCGAGGCGACCATAAAGGTAAAGGTGAACAGGATCGTGGAACATACCGCGGCGGAGGGGGACGGCCCGATCAACGCGCTCGATAACGCGCTGCGCAAGGCTTTGCTTGAATTCTATCCCTCGCTCGCCGAGATGCACCTGACGGACTTCAAGGTCCGCGTCCTTGACGAAAAGGCCGGGACAGCCGCGAAGGTCCGCGTCCTTATCCAGTCGTCCGATGTCAAGGATTCGTGGTGGACTATCGGAGTCTCCGAGAACATCATCGAGGCGTCATGGAACGCCCTGGTCGATTCGATCGAGTATAAGCTCCTGAAGGACAGCAAGGTGCAAAAACAGTAACATGCGAGAGATCCCTTCTGCATATGATCCTAAGGCCACGGAAGAGAAGTGGTATAGATTCTGGGAATCAGGAAAGTACTTCCACGCCCGGCCCGATCCCGGCAAGAAACCTTACACTATAGTCATCCCCCCTCCGAACGTCACCGGGATCCTGCACATGGGCCATGCCCTCAATAACACGGTGCAGGATATCCTCATAAGATGGAGAAAGATGCAGGGATGGAATGCCGAATGGCTCCCCGGGACCGACCATGCCGGCATAGCGACACAGAACGTCGTCGAGAAGAAGCTCGCGAAGGAAGGCATAAAGCGCCAGGACCTCGGGCGCGATGAGTTCGTAAAACGCGTCTGGAAATGGCGCGAGGAATACGGATCGACGATAATCTCGCAGATGAAGAGGCTCGGATGTTCATGCGACTGGGACCGCACACGCTTTACCATGGACGAAGGGTTGTCTAGCGCGGTAAACGAGGTCTTCATACGCCTATACGAAAAAGGGCTGATATACCGGGGTAATTACATAATCAACTGGTGCCCGAGATGCCAGACCGCCCTAAGCGACGAGGAAGCCCAGCATAAAGACCTTAACGGCTCACTCTACTACATAAAATATCCCGTAAAAGGCCGTAACAGGCATATTACCGTGGCTACGACGCGCCCCGAGACTATGCTCGGCGATGTCGCGGTGGCCGTAAATCCTTCGGACCCGAGGTTCAAGGACCTTGTCGGAGAAACTCTTATCCTGCCGCTTGCCGGCAGGGAGATAAAGGTCATAGCCGACTCTTTCGTTGATATGGAATTCGGCACAGGGGCGGTCAAGGTAACGCCGGCCCATGACCCGAACGATTTTGACACGGGAATGAGGCATAACCTC
>JBAZFE010000033.1:0-12700 GCA_041653555.1 Candidatus Omnitrophota bacterium | reverse complement strand
AGGGATGCCTCGTTATGCAGGAAAGCGGGCGTATCGTATATCTTTTACCCTGACGCAAAGTCGATGTATCCCGCCGGATACTCGACATATGTGCGGGTGCGCGGCCTTACGGAGAACCTCTGCGGGAGATCGCGCCCGTCGCATTTTGAGGGCGTAACGACCGTCGTGGCGAAGCTGCTTAATATTATAAGGCCGGACAGGATGTACCTGGGGCAGAAGGATGCGCAACAGGCGATAGTCCTGAAGCGGATGTCCGGGGACCTGGATATGGATACGGATATCGTCATTATGCCCACCGTCAGGGAAAAGGACGGCCTTGCCATGTCATCCCGCAATAGATACCTGTCTGCCGACGAGAGGAGCGCCGCCCCGACGATATATCGCGCTTTACAAGAGGCGGGAGTTCTGATAAAATCAGGCAATGGGGACGCTGCGGGAATAATATCCGGCATACGCAGTAAGATCAGGCCGATCGCCGCCAAGATAGATTACGTATCCGTTGTGGATACGAAAGAACTGAAGGATATGAAGAACATAAAAGGCGAAGCGCTTATAGCGGTGGCCGCATGGGTCGGGAAGACCCGCCTGATAGACAACATCATAGTGAGGAGATAGATGCTCAGGACAATGCTTAAGTCCAAGATACACGGCGCGACCGTTACCGAGGCCAACCTGAAATATACCGGCTCGATCACCATAGACGGAAAACTCCTGGGGTCTGCCGATATATTGCCCGGAGAACGCGTCCAAATAGTTAACCTGAATAACGGTTCACGCGTGGAGACATATGCCATAGCGGGAAGGCCCGGAAGCGGCACGATCTGCATGAACGGCGCCGCAGCGAGATGGGCTCATAGGGGCGACATAGTTATAATCATATCTTACTGCCTCGTGGATACGGCTGAGGCTAAGAAGATGAAGCCGAGGGTCGTCTTCGTCGACGGAAAGAACAGGATGAAAAAGAGCGGCCGTGGTTAAACAGCCGGAAAACACAGACGCCAGCTATAACGAACTGCTTAAGAAGAAGATACTGAGGCTTAAGAAGGACAGGAACGCCGTGATCATCGCGCATAATTACCAGCGCGACGAGGTGCAGGAGCTCGCGGACATAACCGGCGATTCCCTCGCGCTGAGCCAGGCCGCGGTGCGTACGGATGCGAAGGTAATAATCTTTTGCGGCGTCACGTTCATGGCGGAGACGGCGGCCATATTGAACCCGGACAAGACTGTCCTGCTCCCGGTCGTTGAGGCGGGATGTCCCATGGCTGATATGATCACCGCGGAGAAGTTGCGCACGATGAAAGCGGAATACCCCGACGCGGCGGTGGTATGTTATGTCAATTCCTCGGCAAAGGTCAAGGCCGAAAGCGATATATGCTGCACCTCCTCAAACGCGGTAGAGATAGTCAGGTCCCTCAGCGGACATAAGAAGGTGATCTTCGTTCCGGACAGGAACCTCGGAAGGTACGTCCAAACCCAGGTGCCCGATAAGCAGATAATATTATGGAAGGGCTTCTGCCCGACCCATATAAGGGTGCAGGAGGAAGATATCCTCGAGGTAAGGAAGACGTACCCTGATGTGGAGTTTATCGCGCATCCCGAGTGTGAGCCCGAAGTGCTCGCGCTTGCCGACCATATATGCTCTACGGGCGGCATGTTCAAGTATATTAAACAGTCCAGATCAAAGAGGTTCATCATAGGGACCGAGTCGGGCATGCTTTATAAACTGAAGAGGGAGAACCCCGATAAGGAGTTTTTTCTCGCGACGCCCCATTTGATCTGCCCGAGCATGAAGCTTACAACGCTTGGATGGCTTGCGCATTCGCTTGAAAATATGGTATACAAGATAGAAGTGCCCGACGACATATGCAGCAAGGCGAAGAAGGTCCTCGACAGGATGCTGGCGGTATCGGGCGAAAAGCCGATGTCAGCGACAGTCGGGTACTGAGGCCGTCATGATCCGGATAGGGATAATCGGATGCGGAACGATAGGTTCAAAGATCGCCGGGCATATCGACAGGAACCTCAAGGGCAAAGCGGAGCTGGTCGCTCTTTCTGATAAGGACCTCCAAAGCGCGTTAAAACTCGCGGGATCGCTGAGGTCAAGGCCGCGGATAACGGATACGGATAAGCTCATAAAGGCGGCCGGGCTGGTGATCGAGGCGGCCTCTGCGGGCGTCTCCGGGGATATCGCGAGGAAGGCGGTCCGTTCCGGAAAGGACGTAATGATAATGAGCACGGGAGGCCTTCTGAAGGGATATAAGGATATTTTCGCGCTCGCGGAAAAGAGCAAGGCGAGGATCTATCTCCCGAGCGGGGCTATATGCGGGCTCGACGGCCTTAAGGGAGCGAAGCGCTCTAAGGTCAGGAAGGTCACGCTGACGACCACCAAGCCGCCCGAGGGATTCAGTGGCGCGCCGTATATCGTCAAGAATAAGATAGACCTAGGTCAGATCAGGAAAGACAAAGTCCTCTTCGAAGGCGACGCGATGGAGGCGATGGAGGGTTTTCCCGCAAATATAAACGTTGCCGCGACGTTGAGCATATGCGGCATAGGGCCGGTGGACACTAAGGTAAGGATAATAGCTTCCCCCGGCGCAAAGAGGAATGTGCATGAGGTCGAAGCGGAAGGAGATTTCGGAAAACTTACCGCTCGGACGGAAAATGTACCGTCCCCTGGAAATCCCAAGACCAGCTATATGGCGGTCCTTTCGGCTATCGCAACATTGGACGGGATAATGGGGAAGGCCAAAATAGGTACATGAGATAGAAGAAGGGAGGTGAATACAATTGGCTCAGAAAGTAGCTAAAGCCGGTATCAAGAGAGAGAAGGGTTATCTGTACTATCTCGACAAACAGGGTGACATCTCGATGGCGAAGATGGCGAGGGGCGGAAGCAAAGGCGGCAAGCCCAAGAAGGTCACCAAACTCGGCGTCAAGAGAGAGAAAGGCTACCTTTACTTCATCGACAAGCAGGGCGACGTGTCGAAGGCGAAAATGAAGAGAGGCGGCAAGTAAGCATCACCATTATTATTTAATGTGTTTATGCACCGGCGGAGCAGCGAAACTGCTCCGCCTTGCTTTCCGGGTCTTCCCAAAATCATGGATAATATAAAATATATAAATATACGGGGCGCAAGGGTCCATAACCTGAAGGACATAGACCTGAAGCTGCCGCGCGAAAAATTCATAGTGTTTACGGGCCTGTCCGGCTCCGGAAAGTCCTCGTTGGCTTTCGATACCATATATGCCGAAGGCCAGCGCAGGTACATTGACAGCCTGTCCGCCTATGCACGCCAATTCCTCGAGCAGCTCCAGAAGCCCGATTGCGACAGCATAGATGGTATGTCGCCCGCCATCTCGATCGAGCAAAAGACCGCAGGCTCGAACCCGCGGTCGACTGTCGGCACGACTACCGAAATATACGATTACCTGCGGGTGCTCTTCGCGAGGATAGGCGCCCCGCATTGCTATAAGTGCGGAAGGAAGATAACAAAGCAGTCGCCGCAGGAGATAGTGGACCAGGTCATGAAGCTGCCCGCGGATAAGGATATCATGATACTCGGCCCTAAAGTGAGCGGCAGGAAGGGCGAATACCGCGAGCTTTTCGGGGATATCCGTAAGGACGGATTTACGCGCGTCCGCGTCGACGGGAAGATCCTCGAGCTGGATAAAGATATAAAGCTGGAGAAGGACAGGAAGCATTCGATAGAGATAGTCGTCGACAGGCTGAAGATTAGGCCGGACATAAAACGGAGGCTGACGGACTCCGTTGAGACCGCGCTCAAGGCGGGCGCAGGCGTAGCCATAGTGAATGACGGGGAGAAGGACCGCCTGTTCAGCGAGCTGTACGCATGCGTCGATTGCGGGATCAGCTACCAAGAGCCGTCTCCGCGTTCCTTTTCGTTCAATTCGCCCTATGGGGCATGCCCGGATTGCAACGGCTTGGGTACGAAGCTCGAGATAGATCCCGACCTCGTGATGCCCGACAGGTCGAAGCCTTTGATCGAAGCGGTAGAGCCGTGGAAGCGCGGCGGGCGAGGCTTCCTCTTATACTACAGGGGAATGTTGAAGGAGGTTGCAAACCATTATCATTTTGATGCGGAGACCCCGTTCAACAAGCTTGGAAGGGAGACGCAGAAGATAATAATGTACGGCTGTGACCTCCAGGTCTGGGGCCGCAGGTACGAGGGCGTCATAAACCAGCTCGAGAGGCTGTTCAGGGAGACGGAATCCGAGTATCTTAAGGAAGAGATAAATAAATATATGTCGGTCCTGCCTTGCCCTAAATGCGGCGGCGCCAGGCTTAAGCCCGAGTCGCTTGCGTTCACGATAGGAGGCAGGTCCATCGACAAAGTGACGTCGCTTTCCGTAAAGCAGGCGCTTGATTATTTCGGCGATCTGGGCCTGGGCGGGAAGGACGCGGCCATCGCTAGGCAATCGTTGAAGGAGATATTGGCGCGGCTGAAATTCATGGCCGATGTCGGGCTCGATTACCTCACCCTCGACAGGGCGAGCGCGACGCTCTCGGGCGGGGAATCGCAGCGTATCAGGCTCGCGACGCAGATAGGTTCAGGGCTGGTCGGGGTCGTCTATGTCCTCGACGAGCCTTCCATAGGGCTGCACCAGAGGGATAATAACAAATTGCTCGATAGCCTGAAGAGGCTCCGCGACATCGGCAATACGCTGATAGTCGTAGAACATGACGAGGCCACTATCAGGAGCGCGGATTATATCGTTGACCTCGGCCCCGGCGCGGGAAAACACGGCGGCAGGATAGTATGCGCGGGAAAAATAAGCGAATTCCTGAAGTGCCGGGATTCGCTGACGGCGAAGTACCTGAGGGGAGAGGTAAAGATAGAAGCCTCCGCCGGAAGGCGGGCGCTCGAGGGCAGGAAGAGCCTGGAGATAAAGGGTGCGAAAGAGCATAACCTGAAGGACATAGACATTAAGATACCTCTCGGTGTATTCGCGTGCGTCACGGGAGTCTCGGGTTCAGGGAAATCCACCCTTGTTGATGAGATCCTCTACAGGGCCCTCGCGCAGAAATTCTATAAGGCGAAGGAGAAGCCCGGGAAATTCCGATCGATATCGGGTACCGAGAATATCGATAAGGTGATCGTGATAGACCAGTCGCCGATAGGCAGGACGCCGCGTTCGAATCCCGCCACGTATACCGGCATGTTCACGCCGATAAGGGAACTCTTCAGCCAGCTCCAGGAGTCCAAGCTAAGGGGATTCAAGCCGGGAAGGTTCAGCTTTAACGTAAAAGGGGGAAGGTGCGAGGCATGCCAGGGCGACGGGGTGATCAAGGTTGAGATGCATTTCCTCCCGGATGTGTATGTTACCTGCGAGGTCTGTAAGGGCGCCAGGTTCAGCGAACAGACGCTTGAAGTCAAATATAAGGGCAATTCGATCAGCGACGTGCTGTCGATGACCGTAGAGGACGCGCTGGTGTTGTTCGAGAACATGCCCCGCATAAGGGAGAAGCTGCAGGTGCTGAACGATGTGGGCCTCGGATACGTGGAATTGGGGCAATCGGCGACGACCCTTTCGGGAGGAGAAGCCCAGAGGGTGAAGCTCGCCACGGAGTTGTCCAGGCGCTCAACGGGCAGGACTCTCTATATACTCGATGAGCCCACGACCGGATTGCATTTTGCGGATGTTGATAAACTGCTTAAAGTCCTGCACGCGCTGGTCGACCAGGGCAATACCGTCCTTGTGATAGAGCATAATCTCGACGTAATAAGGACGGCGGATTACATAATAGACCTTGGGCCGGAAGGCGGGGACGGCGGCGGAGAGCTGGTGGCCTCGGGCACTCCGGAGCAGATAGCTAAAGATAAGAGATCTTATACGGGCGTATATCTTAGAAAGGTATTGCGGTAAGTTCTCGGTTGAAGAAAAAGTATCTTCATGATATATTAGGGCTGCCATGACAAGAAGGCCATTACTCTATTTCCTTATGTTGCTTATAGTTACGTCCTGCTGCGGCCAGGCTGCCTTCAGCCATGCCGCGGAGGCGCGGCTCTCCGATCCGGCAAATGATGATTTCGTCCTGGCAAAGAAGGCTTTCGAGGACGAGTTCTACGATATCTCGCAGGAACAACTTGAGAGGTTCCTCCTCAATTACCCGCAAAGCACCCTTCGCGATGAAGCGCACCTGCTGCTCGGGCGCTCCTATATAGCGCTGGGGAAGTACGCCCAGGCAATAAACGAATTCGATATCGTCTTATCGTCATCGTCCGCGAACCGGCTTTACGAGGAAGCGATATATTGGTCTGCCGAGGCGTATTTCAACGGTAAGGATTACAAGCAGGCGCTCAACCGGTACGGCGACATAATCGGCGCCTATCCCGGTTCAAATCATGCGAAGTATTCGGCTTTTTCAAAGGGTTGGTGCTATTTCTACCTGAAGGAATACGACAGTGCAATAGGCTCGTTCGATGAGTTCATCAAGAAGTATCCCGGCGATAACCTCGCGGCGGACGCGAAATACAAGATAGCGGACGCGTTGTTTATGTCCGGAAAGCCGCTGGACGCGAAGTCCATGATAACGAAATTTCTCAAGGAATACACGGTCTCAAAAAAGATACCGGACGCGTATTTCCTGCTTGGTGAGGTGGATTACCAGATAAAGAATTACACGGACGCTTCTAACGATTACTCCAGGGCCCTGGAACTTAACCCGAAGGCGTCATGGACGGTCTATGCGCGCTACGGCATGGCGTGGTCCGACCTGAAATCCGGGGCACTCAAAAAAGCCCTTGACGGTTTCATGGGGTTCCGGAAGGATTATCCGGACAGCGCCCTCGCCGATTCGGTCATATTCGGCATAGGCCAGTGTTATTCATACCTTAAGGATTACCCCCAGGCCGCGGTAAGCTATGACGAGATAATCCTGAAATACAGGAACTCTTATTTCCTGGATGACGCCTACCTGTGGAAGGGCGATTGCCTGTATAATCTCGGAAAATACGATGAGGCGAAGGACCTGTACGAGGAGGCCATAAAGAAGTTCCCGGGATCGGAGCTGACCGACCAGTTTTACTATAATATCGGATGGACCCAGCTGAGGAAGCACGACCTCGAGCGGTCGATCTCGAGTTTCCGCGAATGCATGAAGAAGTCCCAGGACAGGAACATGAAAGCGAGCTCCGCGTCCGTCATAGGCGACATTTACCTTGAGATGAAGGATTACGAGAACGCCAAAGAGTCCTACGATATGATACTGAAGGAATACAGGGATTCCGTGATATGCGACTACGCCCAGTACCAGATAGGGATGACGATGTTCGCGGCCGGCAATTTCGAGGGCGCCGTACTGGCGTTCCAGAGCCTTATCGGGAACTTCCCGAATTCCAGGCTCAGGGAAGACGCGTTGCAGAGGCTCGGGATATCGTATTTCAGCAATGGCGATTACGCGCTTGCGCTGGATTCATTCCAGAAATTCATATCCTCGCATCCGAAAAGCGAAGGCCTGCCGGAGGTGTATTTCAGGGCCGGCAACTGCCTGTTCAATCTCGCGAGATACAAGGAGGCCGCCGCGGCCTTTAACAGGATAATCAAGGATCACCCGTCTTCCGAATACGCGCGCCTGAGCCTTTATGAGACGGGGTGGTGCGAATTCCAGATGGGCAACGAGAGATCGGCGATCGCGAAGTTTGACGGCTATATAGCCAAATACCCGAATTCGGACATATCCGACGACGTAAGGCTATGGCTAGGGCAGTATTATTATAATGACGGGCAGTACGGGAAATCGAAGCCCTATTTCGAGTCCATAGCGGCAAAGGGAGCGGGCAGCAAGATAGCGGATGAGGCCGAATACTGGCTTGCTTTTTCAATATACAAGGTCGGGGACCTTGAGGGCGCCATAAAGAAATTCGAATATGTGATCGAGACGTATCCGAACTCGAAATCCGCGGTCGAGAGCACAATGAGGATCGGCGATATACTTGCTGAGAGCGGAAGGGCCGATGACGCGACCAAGGAGCTGAAGACGATAATTGAAAAGTACCCCGGCACCCAATTCGAGAAAGTTGCAAGCAGGCGGATAGGGGATATTTTGAAGGACAGGGGCCTCTATAACGCCGCGGTGGATAAATACAGGGTCGCCATTACGGAGACGCAGAGCAATTTCAACGCGGAGACCCAATACCTGATAGGCGAGTGTTATGAGGAGTCGGGGGATGCGGAGCAGGCGATCCCGGAATTCCTAAAGGTAAAATACCTGTATCCCGAGGTCAAGAAATGGTCGGGGCGCGCGCAGCTTCGCGCGGCGACTTTGTTTGAAAGCAGGCAGCGCTGGAAAGACGCGGCCAAGATATATGAAGAACTTGCGGCGGGCAAGTATGAAGAGGCGAAGTATGCCAAGGAGAGGCTCGATTGGATAAAAGCAAACGTTCCCGGGAATATTCTGGAGGTGAACTGACATGGAATGGATGATCAAGGGCGGGCCGATGATGATACCGATCCTGTTGTGCTCTGTGGCCGCTTTTGCGGTCATTGCGGAACGGATCATGTATCTGCGCGGGATAAAGATGAACACGAGAAAATTCATCGGAGAGGTATCGTTCGCGCTTAAAAGGAACCGCGCCGATGAGGCGATAGAGATGTGCGATAAGTCGCCCGGGCCGCTTCCGAGGGTGCTCAAGGCGGGAATCCTGAAATATGACAGGCAGAAGGGCGAGATCAAGGAAGCCATTCAGGACGCCGCACTGCATGAGATCCCAAAGATAGAGAAGAACATAGGGATACTGGCGACATTGGCCCAGATATGCCCGCTTCTCGGTTTGCTCGGAACGGTGCTCGGAATGGTCGAGATATTCCAGAAGGTCCAGGAGAGGTCCGCCGCGCTGCTGCCGTCGACGCCTTCGGACCTTGCGGGAGGGATATGGCAGGCCCTGATCGCGACTGCGGCGGGTTTAATAGTTGCTATTCCATCCCTTACAGCGTATAATTATTTCGTAAATAAAGTAAATGCGATAATAAGAGACATGGAAATCAGCGCCACTGACCTGGTCAATATACTTTCTGAAAAGAAAGAAGAATAGATGAGGTTCGGGTCATCGCGTCATAAGCTCATGGAGGGCCGCTATCTCGATGTAGCGCCGGTGGCCGGGTGCGTGCTGCTCCTGATGATATTCCTCATGTTGACCTGGAACAACTCGGTGCAGACGCAGGCCGGCATAGGCGTCGACCTTCCGAAAGCGGTTACATCCGAGACAGTCAAGGGCAAGTCATCAGTCATTACCGTGACCAGGGAGAAGGTGCTTTACTTCGGCAAGGATGCGGTGTCTACGGCAGAACTTTCCGAAAGGCTCTCTTCGATGGATAAAAAGGATTCCGTCCTGATAAAGGCGGACAAAGGCACGTCACTTGAACGCGTCGTTGAGGTATGGGATATATGCAGGAGATCAGGAATACGCCAGGTCAATATAGCTACGACACAGGCAAACTGACGGCGCGTTATATCATAATAATCGCTATAGCGATATCCGTTCTTTGGCATGTTATGATGTTATTTTCTTTCAGGATCTTTGTCGGGCCCTCCGGAGCGCCGCGGCCGGAGGCGTATTCGAGGATATCTTTCGTCGGTTCGATACTTGAAAACAAACCGATGATATCCTCCGTTGCGGCCGACAGGTCCTCAGAGAGCGCGAGATCGAGGAAGATGCCCGAAGTATCCCCGCAGGAGGCAGGCGGTTATAAAGCGGGAAGCAACAGCAGGATATCTCCTGCGTCGGAGATCGACCTGCTCAAGGAGATCAGGAGTAAGGCCCCGGAGCCGGCGGCCGGAGAGAAGAAGATACCTGAAAAGCCGTTCGATAAGGTCAAGGTAAATTACAAGACCTATCCCTCAGAGATCGAAGGCCCGGCGCGTTTCAGGGAAGTGGTCTATAGGCCGGAGCTCCCGTCATATTTAAGATGGGATGAAAGCCTCGGGGTGGACCTGCAGGGCCTCGGGGACTCGTTCGAGGTAGGGCTTAAGTTCTGGGTATCCGATGAAGGGAAAGTTGAATCGGTCGAGCGCATATCGTCCTCCGGGCACCCTACGGTGGATATAGTGGCGATGAGGTACCTTAAGGGATGGCAGTTCGCCCCTTACGGGGCAGGCGACGACCATGAAAAGCAGTGGGGCTCGTTAAAACTCAGGCTTAAGCTCGAGAAGGCGGCCGGGCGATGATAAGGATAGAGCTCTCATGGGCAGTAGCGCTGTATATCACTTTTACCGCCGTCGGTTTTATCGTATATTGGTTCGTGTTCGACAGGACGAAGAACCTGCCGAACCGTTCATTGTCAGAGAGGAGCGTCTGGCAATGCTCGATCTGCACTCAATATTATATAGACAGCAAGAATTCGCAGATCTCCACCTGCCCGCGGTGCGGAAGCTATAACAAGAAACAGCCTAATTTACCACAAAAGGGGGTTAGCAGATGATAACAGAGATCGGAATTACGGCCGGCGAGATATGGCATTTTCTCGATGAACACGGCGAAGTGACGCTGGCGCAGTTGTGCGGCGGGGTCGATAAGCCGAAGGACGTGATCCTGATGAGCCTCGGATGGCTTGCCAGGGAAGGGCACGTTATACTGGAAGGCGAGAAAGACTACAAGATCTATCTCCGCAGGTAAGAGCCGGTTGAAATATATCGCCGTATTCATAACGACGGGTCCTGAAAAGGAAGCCGTTAAGATCGCCCGCAGCCTTGTCAAGGATAAGCTGGCCGCCTGCGTGAGCATCATACGCCCGGTCAGGTCCGTTTATAGATGGAAGGGTAAGGTTGAGGATTCCGGGGAATGCCTGCTTATAGCTAAGACGAAGCGGGGGCTTTTCGGCGCGCTTGAAAGATCGGTCAGGCGCATGCACTCCTACGAATGCCCTGAGATAATCGCGATACCCGTCAATTCCGGCAGCAAAGGTTATTTAAGCTGGATAAGCGATTCCACAAAGTGAGGCGCATATGAAAATGAGCCGATATTTCGAATACCGGACAAAGATCGACAGGGCCTATAAGGAACTGAAGAAGGACTATAACGAGGTAAGACACTCGTACTCAGAGATGATAATGCGCCTGGCCCTGATAGCCGAGCTTAAGGACGGCTCGACCGGCACGCATATTGTGAAGGTCGCGGAATATTGCACGGAGATAGCCCGGGGTATGGGCCTTCCGAAAAAGGATGTAGACTACCTCAGGTATGCCAGCCCGCTCCACGATGTGGGAAAACTCATCATACCGGATTCGATCCTTAAGAAGAAGGGCGGGCTTACTCCGGAAGAGAGGGAGATAGTCAAGAAGCACGCGCAGATAGGAGCGGAGGTGTTCGAGGGAAGCAACCTCAACCTGCTTAAGATAGCCACTATGATAAGCCTTACGCATCACGAGAGATGGGATGGCACGGGATATCCCCAGGGGCTGCAAGGGAAAGACATTCCGTTGTTCGGGAGGATAGTCGCGCTTGCCGACGTATTCGACGCACTCACGTCGAAAAGGCCGTATAAGAGGGCGTACGGTTTTGACGAAGCCATCAGCATAATCAAGGAAGAGAGCGGGACCCATTTTGACCCCGACGTGGTAAAGTCATTCATGAAGAGGAAGAAGTCGATAAGGAAGATTTGGAAATCAAAACGCCAGATAGGATTATTCATAACGGAGCAGATGCCATGAACTTAAAAATTGCAATTTTAATGGTCATAGCTTTGGTTATAGTGCCTGCTTGCGCAGGAATAGCCTTAGCTTTTGACGTAAAATCGGAATATCTCAGAGGAATAGATCTTGCTTCGCAAATATGAGGAAGCGAAGAGTGCCTTAGAACAGTCATTGTCGGATGAGTCAATAAAACCGTATGCTGAATTGGAGATAAAGGCAATAGATGAAGTATTAAACGGAAACGTTAAAGCAGATATTGCTGCCAGGGCTTTTTTGGGAAAATCTTATGCCGTTAATAAAAAATGGGACCAAGCAATCTCTGAATATTATAAGGTCATAGAATACAGCCCTTCATTTAGATATGCGTACGTGAGCAGGGGGAATGCCTTTTTGGAAACAAAATCATACGGAAAAGCAGTAGATGATTATTCAGAAGCCATCAAATTAGATCCAAATGATGCAGATGTATACAATAAGAGAGGTGTTTCATACCAATGGAAAGGCAATATTGATAAGGCGATAAAAGATTATTCATCGGCGATTGAGCTGGATCCCTCCTCTGCCATATATCATTGTAACAGGGGCCGCGCTTATTATGTGAAAGGTAAGCTCGAGGAAGCCCTTGCGGACCTCGATAAGGCAACCAAACTGAAACCTAATTATGTAGATGCATATCTTGTTAAAGGTTGGACTTATGAGGACCTTAAGCAAAATGAGAATGCGATATTTGCTTATAAAAAGGTTATAGAATTAGACGCTTCGGAAAATAAATACGCGACAAAGGAAGCCGAAGGAGCCATAAAGGATCTCGAAGGTAGAATAAAGAAAGAGATAGAAAAGAAATCTGATGATAGCAAAAAAAATAAATGAACTTATAGCGAAAATGGGTTTTGTCGCGATGGCGACCTGCGACCGTGACGGAAGGCCGAACGTGGCGCCGAAGTTCTTTCTGAAGGCGGACGGCGGGCATATATACCTCGTAGACTATGTCATCGGGAGGACTTCGCAGAACCTCACCATTAACCCGAGGGCATCTATATCGATAAT
>JBAZFE010000032.1:0-12703 GCA_041653555.1 Candidatus Omnitrophota bacterium | reverse complement strand
CTCAGCAAGAGAGCTGCCATGCCCGGTGCTAGTGATAGCCCCGCGGGGGAAAGACCTCCAAGAGAGCATAGGCCGCCAAGGGAAGGCAGAGACGAAGGGAGACGTTATAGGAAGTGAAGCAAGAGAGGATAAACGAGATTTGGGGCGTTCTTCTCTTCGCCTTAAGTGTCCTTATCTTCATAAGCCTGATTTCTTATGATCCGAACGACCTCCAAGTCTTCACATCTCATCCGAATGTATATACGCACAACTACGCGGGCATTATAGGGGCCTACGTAGCTGCGGCGTTATTTAATCTGATAGGTTTCAGTTCGTACATAATTCCCGTGCTGACGGCGACGTGGGCGATAGGGAAGTTCCTAAACAAGGTCCCGCAGAAGTTTTACTTCAAGCTTCTAGGGACCTCGTTCCTTTTTATAGCCTCAAGCGCGATACTCAGTATGGCCTCATCCCCCCAGAGCAACGCGGTCAAGGTCCATTACGGGGGCCTGCTCGGGCTCTTTTTTTCGAACTTCTTCGTAAGGTACCTCGGGAACGTAGGCGCGTGGGTGATGGTGATCGTCCTCGGAGCGCTTTCGGTCCTGTTGGCGACGGAATTCCTGATCTTCCCGATAGTCATGTCGCTTTTAAATGCTTCCTCTGAGCTTTTCAGGGCGGTGTTCAGCAGGAAGGGAGCCGCGGGCAACGGAAAGGAACGCAGGCCGGATAGGCCGTCGGCCAGGCCGGAGGCCATGCAGGCAAAGGAACCCTCGCTGAAGAAGGCCTTCGAACAGATCAAGGCTGAGGTCTCGAGCAACAAGGCGGCCGCGCAGATAAAGGAACAGGCGAGGGATAATCGCCCGGCTATTGTGGATATAAAGAAGGTCATAAAGACCGATGATACGAAAGCGTCCCCAATAAAGGTTATTAAGAAATCCGTAGGAGATTATAAGCTTCCCGACATGAGCTTGCTGGATTCGCCGCCTCCGATCGAGGAGAGGAAGATCAGTGATGACCTTGACGCCAGCGCGAAGATACTCGAAGAGACGCTTCGCGATTTCGGGATCGAGGTCAAGGTCACGGCGGTGGAACGAGGCCCGGTGATAACCAGGTACGAGCTGGAGCCGGCGCCGGGCGTAAAGGTGATGAAGATAACGAGCTTATCCGACGATATCGCCCTGGCAATGAAGGCGCAGAGCGTCAGGATAGTCGCGCCGATACCCGGAAAGGCGAGGGTCGGCGTTGAGGTCCCGAATTCGTCGAGCGCGCTGGTCTACCTGAAGGAGATATTAGGGTCATCCGAGTTCCAGAACGCAAAATCAAAACTTACGCTTGCCCTCGGCAAGGATATCGCGGGGGTGCCGGTGATAGCCGACCTGGCCACCATGCCGCATATGCTGATAGCCGGCACGACGGGCGCCGGTAAGACGGTCTGCGTGAACGCGATCATAAGTTCCATGCTCTTTAACGCTTCTCCGGACGAAGTAAAGTTCCTTATGGTCGACCCGAAGATGGTCGAGCTCGCGATGTTCAACGGGCTGCCGCACCTGCTGTGCCCGGTAGTCACCGACCATAAGAAGGTATCCGGGGCGCTAAACTGGGTAGTAAATGAGATGGAAGAACGCTACAGGCTGTTCGCGAGGCTTGCTGTCAGGAATATAGAATATTTCCTCGAGAAGAGGAATAGGGGTGATTTCAAGGACCAGGAGGACGTGCCGGAGGTCCTTCCGTATATAGTCGTCATCATAGACGAGCTTGCCGACCTCATGCTGGTCTCGGCGCAGGAGGTCGAGAACGCGATAACGAGGCTTTCCCAGCTGTCAAGGGCGGTAGGCATACATATTATACTCGCCACCCAGCGGCCCTCGGTCGATGTGGTGACGGGCGTCATCAAAGCGAACTTTCCCGCGAGGATATCCTTCAAGGTGGCGTCAAAGGTGGATTCGAGGACAGTGCTCGACATGAACGGCGCTGATAAGCTCCTCGGCAAGGGCGATATGTTATTTATGAGGCCCGGGGACGCAAAGCCGACGCGCGCTCAGGCATGCCTCGTTAAGGACGCGGAGATAGAGAGGGTCATTAAGTTCATTAAGGAGCAGAGGTCCGCCGAATACGACGAAGAGATCCTGAAAGAACAGGACAAGAAGTCCCATGGCGGCAAGACCTACGAGAAGGATGAGATGTACGAGGAGGCGGTCAAGATGGTCCTCGATACCAAGCAGGCCTCGGTGTCGATGCTGCAACGGAGGCTCGGACTCGGATATACGAGGTCCGCGCGCCTTGTCGACACGATGGAGGCCGAAGGCATCGTAGGGCCGTATAACGGTTCGAAGCCCCGCGAGATCCTCATGGAAAGCATGGAGGCTGTAAAGGCAAAATGGAATCAATCGGGCCGAGACTAAGGTCGGCGCGCGAGGCGAAGGGCATTTCGCTTGAGCAGGCGCAAAAAGATACGCGCATAAGTTCGCGCATACTTGCCGCGCTTGAGGCGGACAAGATAGATGAAATAGTCTCGGGGCCTGTTTATGCTAAAAGCTTCATAAAGAAGTACGCGGGTTATCTCGGGCTGGACGGCACTGCGATGGCCGACGGGTTTTTGGGCGAGAAACCGGAGTTCAAGGAGCAGATATCTGTGCTCGCGAAAAATAACGCCGGCACGCGGTTCCCTTTCAAAAAGGTCATAGCAGTCGTAATAACGGTCGTAGCGGTCGTCCTTGCCGCGAAGCTGGCCGTTATCGGAGTGTCAAAGGCCGCCGCATTCATAAAATCACGGCCAAAAGCCGTTAAGAAGACCAACGCGGCCCCGGCAGTAAAACCCGCCGCGAAACAGCCGCAGAAGGCCGCAAAGGCCGCGGCATCTGCCGCGGCATCTGCCGCGGCAGTACAGGTGCCGAAGGGCGAGAAACTGGAACTGTCTATCCGGACGCGCGCAGATGTTTACGTTAAGGTAAAGGCTGACGGGAGCGTCATATTCGACGGTATGTTGAAGAAGGGCACGGCTGAGAAGTGGTCTGCCTCAAATTCCTTTGAAATATCCACAAGCAAAGCGGAAGCTTTATCAGCGGAACTTAACGGCGCCGATATCGGGGTACTCGGAAAAGGCGCGGTCAAGGGTCTGAAACTACCCAAGTAACACAATCCAAAATGACTATCAAAATATCTCTCATCTCGCTGGGTTGCGCGAGGAACCTGGTGGATTCCGAAATAATACTAGGGACTTTAAAAAAGTCCGGGTATAAGATATCGGATTCTCCGTCCGGGGCGGATATCGCTATAGTCAACACCTGCTCGTTCATTGAAGACGCTAAAAGGGAATCAATCGATGTCATCCTCGACCTGATAGAACTAAAGAAGAGGGGAAAGCTCAAGCACATACTCGTTGCGGGCTGCCTGCCGCAAAGGTACGGCGGCGAGCTTAAGGATGAACTGGAAGAGGTCGACGGCTTTGTTGGCGTTGACGCGATAAAGGTACTGCCGGCACTGATAAAAAGGCTTGCTAAGGGCCATAAATCGGATATAATCCTACATGAACCAAGTTACCTGTATGATGACAGGAGCCCGAGGCTCAGCATCACGCCGAAGCACTACGCATATGTTAAGATCTCCGAAGGTTGCTCGCACAGATGTTCATTCTGCATCATACCTGCAATAAGAGGACGGCACAGGAGCCGTACCGTAAGTTCCGTCATAAGGGAGTCCCGCAGCTTAATAGGAAGGGGCGTTAGGGAGATTAACGTAATAGGCCAGGATACCTCTGTTTACGGGAAGGATATCTATGGGCGATGGGCGCTTGCGGGATTACTGAGGAAGCTCGCGCGGTTAAAGGGCGCCAACTGGATAAGGCTGCTTTACGGGCATCCCGGGCATTTTACGGACGAACTGATATCGGTCATTGCCGAAGAAGGCAATATCTGTAAATATGTCGACCTTCCCATACAGCATATTAACGCAAGGGTCCTTAAGGCGATGGGCAGGCCGACCTCTCCAGAGCACATAAGAGGGCTCATATGCAAGATAAGGAAAAGGATACCAGGCGTCGCTTTGCGCACCTCGGTCATCGTCGGTTTCCCCGGAGAGAGTAATAAGGAGTTCAGGGAGCTGCTGGATTTCATTAAGGAAACAAGATTTGAAAGGCTCGGGGCCTTTACATATTCGATGGAAGAAGGCACGAGGGCAGCAATTTTAAAGGGTCAGGTCCAGAAAAGCGTCAAGAGGTCCCGGCGGGACGAGTTGATGGCGCTGCAGAGTGAGATCTCCGCGCAGAACAACATGAGAATGATCGGGCGCGAGATGGATGTCCTGATAGATGAGCCCTGCCGTGGCCTTAAGGCCGGTGATAAGGGAATGTTCTTAGGGCGCACGTATATGGATGCCCCCGAGGTCGATGGGAACGTATTCGTAAAGGGAGCGGATATAAAGACGGGTGACATTGTGAAGGCCAGGATCGTAGACGGTTACGAATACGACCTGGTCGCAGAAAAGGTACAAAGGAGGGAGTAATGCCCGGTTTGAACGACAGCATTAACAGGGAAAAGAAGATCAGCGAGATCGCCGAGGTCATCTATGCCGAAAACCGCAATAAAGGATTGCCGGCGGACCCGATGAGGGACTGGAAGGAAGCTGAGAAGATATTCGACGATAAAGCCGTATATTATTGTTTGTGGCTGCCGACGCGCTTCGTGCGGAAGTATTTCTATAAGATATTGGCTGTCTCGGTGCCGGTGATAGTGATACTGTTAATGTGGAACCTCAGGTATGCGCAGGATATGAGGGAGATAAATATCAGGCCGTATGTATCGGTGGATATGATAGATCCCGTGCAGATAAATGACGGCGAGAACAAGAACGTCTATTTCGGCAATTACATAATCCTCAACAATACCGGCAAGACGCCCGCGTCAAACGTATCCGCAAGATATTATCTTACTTCCGAGGCGGACAGGTCGAAGCCGGCCGCGGCAGACAAGAAATGGGTCGATGAGAGGATGGAAGGGGTAAGCTCGATGGGCTTCATAGCTCCCGGCACATTCATAAAGGAGCCGAGCTTCAAGGCTCTGTCGCCTTCGGCGAAATATTACTATTTTGAGGCTATCGTATCGTATAAGGGGCAGGTCTCCTCGAAGCGCTACTGGACCCACGTAAGGAAGATGTACCAATTCGACAAGGCGTCCGGAAAGTTCATGGCGTCGCTGAACAACGTTGACTGGGACATGAACAGCAGTTTCGTCGCGCCGCCGATGTCGAGCGCGAAAGAGATAGACGGGTTCATGATGAAGATAGCCGATAAATGAACATATCGAATAAGCTTACGATATCGCGGATATTCCTCACGTTCGTCTTCATGTACTTTGTCTTCGCGAGATGGCCCGGCGCGGAATATTTCGCGTTCCTGACGTTCCTCGCGGCCGCGTTGACCGATTACTATGACGGGTATTTCGCGAGGAAGGAAGGCAGTATCACGGACTTCGGGAAGCTTATGGACCCGATAGCGGACAAGATTCTGGTCCTGTCGGCATTCCTCGCCTTCGTCGAGCTTAAGCTGATACCCGCGTGGACCGTGCTGATAATAGTGGCGAGGGAGGTCACTGTGACCGGCTTGAGGATATTCGCGCTCACGAAGGGGAAGGTCATCGAGGCGGAAGAGGCAGGGAAACACAAGACGGTCTCCCAGATGATAGCTATCTTCATGATACTGATATTCCTGATGTTCAGGGAAGCGGGCAAGGCGCTGGCGTTCTGGAACCCTGATACGGAGATCTGGGTAAAGAACCTCATATTCGTCGTGATGCTCGTAACGGTCGGATTGACGCTTACGTCCGGCATATCATTTTTCCTAAAGAACAGGAAATTACTATCTTGAAGACGGTCGTTAAGATGGTCAGCACATTTTTTTATACAGGATACGCTCCGCGTATGCCGGGCACGGCGGGGTCTGCCGCGGGACTCCTGTTCGCGCTGGCAGTCAGTTACGATAAGGCCGTTTACCTGTCTTCGTTATCGGTGCTGATGATCCTGGCGATGTTAACGGTAAAGCGCGCCGAGATACTGTTCGGAAAGAGGGATTCGGGCAGGATAGTCATCGACGAGGCGATAGGGATGATGATCGCGCTGCTTTTTGTGCCGTTGCAGCCCGCCTATGTAATATCGGCTTTCGCGCTCTTCAGGATATTCGACATCTTCAAGCCTTTCCCGGTGAATATTGCGGAACGCGCGCCAAGCCCCGTTGGGGTAGTGCTGGATGACGTGATAGCCGGTATCTATGCGAATATCATTGTCCGGGCTGCGATAATCGTGCTATTGAAATAGGGGTGTAGACAGGCCCGCCGGGAGCTAGGACGCTCCTGAACAGCGTGATATGGTCCGCAATCGTTATAGATGATGCCGTGAACGTCGACGACTCTATCGCCTTCCTGAGCTTGTAAGCATTTTTTCCGCTCCGGACCCTGCCAAGCGTTACGTGCGGCGTGAAGTGCCTGCCTTCCTTAGGTATACCCAGGTCAACCAGGGATGATCCGATGCTTTCCGACAGTTGCGCGGATTCCGTGGCGCCTTCGCTCAGGCCGGCCCAGACGACCGTGGGTGAGGAAATGCCCTGGGGGAATGCGCCCAGGCCCTTAAGCCGTATTGAGAAAGGCCCTGATCCCGCCGCGATGCCCGCAAGTACCGATGCCGCGCGGGACAGCGTCTCTTCATCGGTATCCCCAAGGAACCGCAAGGTAAGGTGGATATTATCCTCAGAGACCCATTTTACGCCGGCACGTGCTACGGCCTGCGCCGAAGCGCAGGCCTCGGCATAAGCCTCGGCTTTAGCCTCATCCGACAGTTCTATCGCTATAAAAGCCCTTATCAGCCCGCCCATGGGATTGATTATACATTATGGTTTGACATTAATCAACCCGGTGGTATAATCCAATTTATGCAGAAGGCAACCTATCTAAAATTCTGGGTGATGCCTGTCGGGGGATATGAGACGAGCCGGATAATCGGCGAAGAGATATCCTCTTTTGAAAAATTGCATCCCGGGATCAAGATAGATTGCTCGGTGATACCCTGGTCACTGGCGTGGAAGAAGATCGTAACAGCCGCCAAGTCCAGGCAGCTCCCCGATGTGTTCCTCATAGGCAATACGTGGACAAGGACCCTCGCCGCGATAAACGCGCTGGCCGACCTCACCCAAGAGATAACCGATGGAAAATTGAAGAACTCGTTCTATCCTGCGGCATGGGCTACATGCGAGATAAAGAATTCCGGCAAGGTCATGGCGCTGCCGTGGTCCGCCGACGCACGTATGATCTTTTACAGGAAGGACCTTTTCGAGAAGGCCGGCCTTACCGCAAGATCGCTCGAAACGTGGGACTCGTTCACGCAGGCATGCTTCGCGCTGTCGGAGCTTAAGGGCAGGGATGATAATTTCGCAGGGCCTTTGGGCGTCGGGGATATAAAAGATTCCGGGCTGCTGCACGAAATAGCCCCGTGGGTCTGGGCAGGCGGAGGGGATTTCCTTACGCCAGACGGTTTCAGCGCGGCGTTCTGCTCGGAGCCCGCCGTTAAGGGGATGAAATACTATTTCGACCTTCTCGACAAGGATATAGCCCCGATAAGGGACAGGAAGGTGCCGTACTATCCCACTTACGATTTCTTCGTATTAAAGAGGTTCGCGATGATAATAGCCGGGCCGTTTGCCGCTCCGAGCTTCATACCCGGGTTTTTCGAGGCGCCTGCATCATTAAGGGATTCGGAGGATATAGACAAATTCGGCGTCGCGTTCCTTCCTGCCGGCCCGGGAGGCCGCTTCAGTTTTCTCGGCGGCAGCAATCTCGCGATATCCTCATACTCGCAGAATAAGCCTGAGGCATGGCAGTTCCTTAAATTCCTCGCCTCCAAAGAGTTCCAGGTAAGGCAATATAAGTCAATAGGGCTGCTCCCGTCGGGAATAGAGGCGTTCGCGAGCCTCTTCTACGAAGGCACGCCGAACCAGCAGGTCCTTATTGAAACGTACAAGAACTACGGAAAGAGTTACGCCCAGGTAGACATGTGGGGCAGCATCGAATTCATATTGACCGGGTTCCTGGGGAAGGTCCTCGACGGCATAAAGCAGCGCAAGTATAGCGGCGATCTCCTGGCCGCGGAAGCAAGGAAATACGCGGAAGAGGTCGATTACCTCCTATCTTTATGACGGGGTATAAATTAAACATGGATGAGCAGAGAGAGAACCTCGAGAGGGCGGAAAAGCATTTAAACATGCTGCAGGGCGTCGTAAGGACGTTCTTCCAGTTCGAGGCAGGGCTTGAAGAGACCCTTAAGATGAGCCTGAAGGCGCTGCTTGACGACCTTATGTTCGATTCGATATTCGTGTACCTTTACGATGAGCCGGGCAATTCACTGGAGTGCGTGCAGGCAAGGTCGAGGGGCAAGGGCATAATCGCCGGTGAGAGCAGGATACCGGTGACGGAGGATGACAGCGATTTCATAAGCGCTATATTCCTGGGCAAACGCGCTTTCGAGATATGGGATGACGGTATACAGATATGCATGCCGCTGCGCATGGCCGACGAAAAACTGGGGGTGTTGATAGCCGACAAGCAGACGTCCAGGGAGAAGGTGACCGGGGAAGAGAAGGACATGCTCTCCGATTATGCGCACGAGATAAGCAGGGGGATACGGTATATCAAGGTCTTTGAAAATAATTCTCGTAAAATAGACATGCTGCTCGCCCTGTCGAAGATAAGCGCGGCCATGGCCACGACCATGGAATTTGAGCCGGTGCTCGAGATAATATTAAGGAGCGCCGTCGATATCCTGAAGTTCGACATGGCAAAACTCTATCTTGTGGATAAGGCGAACAACCAGCTCAGGGGCAAGTTGAGTTCCGACATACGGCACGTCGTGAGGCAAATAGATAAGGAGGCCTATCCGCTCAAGAACGGGACGAACAGGATAGTCGACAGCCTTTTCGCGGACGCCTCTCAGCAGAGCCTTAAATACAGCACGGATGAACTGTTCCTGTATTTCCCGCTTATAGTCAAGAACGATAAGATAGGGGTGCTCGTCGTAAATAATGTCTTCAGCAGGCTGCCGATAGGGAAAGAGGATATGGAGAACCTCGATATCCTCGCCAACCAGGCGGCGGTAACGCTGGAGAAAGCAAAGCTCTACGAGGAGGTGAAGGAGCTCTCGATACGGGACAGCCTTACGGGGCTGTATTCGCACGGGTTCTTCCTGAGCAGGTTCGAGGAAGAGGCTAAGAGGGCCGGCCGCGAAAAGCAGAGCTTCGCGCTGATGATACTTGATATCGACGGGTTCAAGAGATATAACGACCTCTACGGCCACCAGGCCGGGGACGAGATAATTCTTTCTCTCTCACAGATACTTAAGCAGAATATCAGGACATTCGATGTAAAGGGCAGGACTATCGACGCGATCGGCAGGTACGGCGGCGACGAATTTGTGGTGTTGTTGACGAACTCGAACAAGGACAGCGCGTTGACCGTAGGAAACCGTATGCGGGACGCTGTAAAATCACAGGCTATAAAGGCGGGGGATAAGACGCTGACATTCAGCGTCAGCATAGGCATCGCCATATATCCCAATGATGGCGCCACCCCGCACCAGTTGTTTAAGAAGGCCGACGATGCCCTTTATTGGGCAAAACAACACGGAAAGGACCAACTCTGCCTGGCGGCCGATACGGGGAAGAACCCGCCTAAAGGGATACTCTGAGCAGGTCGAGCGCGGCCTGCGAAGTCCTGAATTTAATCACCTCGCGCTCACCCCTGAACCGGAATTCCCTGCAATAAGAGCCATTTATACCTTCAAGCGCTATATATACGAGCCCGACAGGTTTATCTTTTGTCGCACCGGAGGGACCGGCTATCCCCGTAACGGACAACCCGATATCCGCGCCGGCTGCCGTCCTGACGTTTTTTGCCATCTCAATGGCGGTTTGCCTGCTGACGGCCCCGAATTTGGCAAGCGTGCCCGGGCGTACTCCGAGGAATTTTATCTTCGCTTCGTTTGAGTAGGCAACGATCCCGAGCCTGAAATACTTTGAGCTTCCGGGAACGTCCGTGATGCGGCTCGCTATAAGGCCGCCCGTGCAGGATTCGGCGACGGCCAATGTCCTGCGGCTGGACAAAAGACCTGAACCTACAGCGCCTTCGAGGGTCTCGTTGTCGCGTCCAAATATGTATTTACCGAGCCGCGCGGATATCTTCGCGTCCGCCTTGTCGATAAGGGATTTCGCCTGCTTATCGTTCTTTGCCTTTGCCATTATCTTAAGCTCTATGAGAGCCGGTTTCGCGTAGATACCCACCGTAAGCGGAGGAGCGCTTTTCAGCAGGTCCTTTACCTTGCGGTCTACCGCCGATTCCGGGAGCCCGGTCATCCTGATAGTCCTGATCTTAAGGATGCCTTCCGGCCCGAACCTTTTTTTAAGGAAGGGTGCGACAGTCCGCTCGAACATCGGGTTGAGCTCCCTTGGGGGCCCCGGCAGGGCTATGAGAAGCTTACCGCCCTTATCGACGATAAACCCGGGAGCGGTCCCGAGGCGGTTATCTATAACTTTTGCGCCTTCCGGGATATGCGCTTGCCTCAGGTTCTCAGCCGGCATAGACGTGCATTGTTTTCCGAAATGCGACCTGATGTTCGCGGCGATCCTCTTGTCGAGCCTCAGCTCAAGGGACATGGCGCCTGCGATCGTTTCGAGCGTAATATCGTCAACGGTTGGCCCGAGGCCCCCCGTAGTGATAACGATATCCGACCTCTCCAGGCCTTTTCTTATCGCATCTGCAAGCCTTTCGGGATTATCGCCTATAGTGGAATGAAAATAGACCCCTATCCCGATGCCTGCGAGCTCCTGCGACAGCCACTGCTGGTTCGTGTTCAATATCTGCCCGAGAAGGATCTCGGTCCCTATGGAAATTATCTCCGCTTTCATGCCAGAGATTATAACATAAATGGCTTGCCTTGGGAGAACAATTCAGATATCATAACATTTATCCGGGCATAAAACCTCAGGAGGGTTTCAATGTACAGGAACATCGTTGTATCGGCGGCAGTCTCGGCAGTATTGTCCTTAAGCGTTGGCATCTTACCGGCCGATGAAGGGTGGAAGGCGTCCGCTTCGTCCGTGGAAGAGAATTTCGGCGCGCAGCTTGCCGTCGACGGGGATATCTCGACCCGCTGGTCAAGCCGGTTCGCCGACAACCAGTGGTGGGCGGTCGATTTCGGCCGGCCCATGGACATCAAGAAAATAACCATAGTCTGGGAAGATGCGTACCCTAAAGAGTACAGGGTAATGGTCTCACCGGACAATTCCGCATGGCAGAAGGTATTCGAGAATACGCAGGGAAAGGGCGGATCCGACATAATTCCCGTAAATAGCCTAAAGGCGCGTTACCTTAAGATAGAAATGCCCGTAAGGGCGACACAATGGGGAAATTCGATAAGGGAGCTCAAACTGAACGAGCCCGACCCGATAAAGGCCAAGGCGTCCGCGTCATCCGGTGATTCCGATTACAGCGCCGAGAAAGCCATTGACGGCAATATGCAGTCCCGCTGGTCGAGCAATTTCGAGGATAACCAGTGGTGGCAGGCGGATTTCGACTCCCCGCATAAAATATGCGGCGTCGTATTAAAATGGGAGACGGCTTTTACCGAGATATATAACATTGAGGCTAAGGACGCTTCGGGCAAATGGAATAAGGTTTACGAAACCGCGGACGGCGACGGCAGCACGGATATTGTTTATTTTGAGCCGGTCGAGGCGTACGCTCTGAAGATCAATTGCATACAGCGCGGGACCGGTTGGGGTAATTCGCTCTGGGAGGTCTCGTTTATCGACGGAAATGATCCGCCGGTGATCACCAAGAGCGGTACCGTGATAGATATCAAACTGCCTTCGAGGACGGACCTAGGCGGTGTTATACTCTCATGGGCGGATAACTACGCTAAGGAGTATACGCTTGAGATCTCGAAGGACGGAAAAGATTTCAAGGAAGTTTACAGGACCGACAGCGGCAACGGCGGCAAGGATTGGATATATTTCAAGGCTTCGCCGGTCAAGGAGTTCAGGATCAGCTGCATCAAGCCGGCCGCAGGAACTAGCTGCGATATAACGGGTTTCGAGCCGAAGAGCGGCGAGGAACAAGCTACACCCATTAAGAGCTACCAGGCGCGCGCAAAGGAATCGCCCGCGGGATATTACCCGATGTGGCTGAGGCGCCTGCAGGAGTTCTGGACGATCGTCGGCGTGCCCGATTCGAACGACGAAGGCCTGCTGAGCGAGACAGGCACCTTCGAGCCCTATAAGGACGGTTTCTCGGTAATGCCTTTTATATATGACGGCAGCAAGCTCTATTCGGCCGAGGACTGCAAGGTCTCGCAGTCGCTTGCGGACGGTTATCTTCCGATCCCGACGGTTAGATGGGACCACGCGGACTGGTCGCTTGAAGTCACGGCGTTATCCTCAAGGGGCTCCGAGATGGAATTGAGGTATGTCGTCAAGAATACCGGCAAGACGGCATTGAGAGGGAAACTATTCCTTGCGGTCCGCCCTGTCCAAGTGAACCCTATATGGCAAAGGGGAGGTTTTAGCCCCATCAATAAGATAGAATGCAAGCCTACGATGCTGTCTATCAACGGGACGGATCGCCTGATGACGGGAACCGGCGGCGTTTCAATGGGCGCGGCCGAACTATCAGAGGGCGACGTAGTCGATTATATG
>JBAZFE010000031.1:0-12926 GCA_041653555.1 Candidatus Omnitrophota bacterium | reverse complement strand
CTGAATACAAGAAGCGTTTTGCAATTCCCTTCATGTGCCATATCCGCCCCAACGTCTGCACCAGGGAGATGATGTTCAAGCTTAAGGATGCGGGGTGCTACAGGGTCTTTATAGCGGTCGAGTCGGCTAACGACCATATCCGCAATACCGTCATGAGGCGCGGGCTGACGAAGGAACAGATCGAGAACTCGTTCAAATGGGCGAAGGAAGCCGGCATCGAGACATTATCAGTCAATATTATCGGCGTACCGGGCGAGACGGAAGAAACCGTGTTCGAGACGATAGAATTCAATAAGCGCATGAATCCCACGATCGTCGGCGTCAATATATTCAATCCTTATGAAGGTACGGAATTGGGCGATTACTGCAAGCAGAACGGCCTCATAGTCGAAGTGGACGCCAGGGGATACTTTGACAGGAAAGAGTCGAGGTTGAAGCTGCCAGGGATAACCGGCCGGCGGCTTGTGGAATTGAGCAATGACTTCCAGTACCTCGTTTATAAGGACGCGGACCCGGCTAAGGCCGCGCGGATCCTGCGGGCTGAGAGGTTCAAAAAGCTGGAGGATAACCGTTATACCGGTTCGTTGTTCAGGAATATCCGGAAGATGAAGCATTGGGCAGGAGCTGAATTGAGAAAGAGAGGGATCCGCAAATGAACAAGATAAGTTTAAGGGAAAAACTGAAAGAAGGGGAAACCGTCATCGGCACATGGAACAGCATCCCGTCGGCGCCGCTCGTCAACGCGATCTGCTCCAGCGGGATCGATTTTGTGGTGATCGACTCCGAGCACGGCCCAACGGGTATGGAGACCGCGGAAGACCTCGTAAGGGCCTGCGAGGTATCCCAGGTAGCGCCGCTTATCCGCGTCCCGGCAAATTCAGCCCAGCTCATATTAAGGGCGCTGGACATAGGGGCGGAAGGCGTGCACGTGCCCCATGTATCGACAAAGGAAGACGCGCTCGCGGTGGTAAAGGCATCAAAATATTATCCGCAGGGGGAGCGCGGCTATTCGCCTTTTACGAAAGCCGGCGGGTACGGATCCGATGCGAAAAACCATGCGTCGCGCTCTAATGAAAAAGTAGCCGTGGTCGTGCATATTGAGGGTAAGGAGGGCATAAGGAATCTCAGGGACATAGCCGGGGTCCCCGGGATAGACGTCATCTTTATCGGCCCTTACGACCTTTCGCAGTCCCTCGGGAAGCCGGGTAAGGTAAATGATCCCGAGGTGATCGAAACGGTAAGGCGGTCTGCCAAGGTTATCCGGGGCAAGGGAAAGGCCTGCGGCTCCTTCGCGAGCGATGAAAAATACCTGGACATGCTTATCGATTGCGGAGCGAAGTATTTGACGTATAAGGTCGACTCCGCATTCATCGCCGAAACGTACAGGAAAGCATATACCGATACCAGGAAGAAGATCCGTTAAAAATGACAAAAACAAGCCATCAGGCATTAGAGATATTGGATTGCACCGTCAGGGACGGCGGCTATCTCAATAACTGGAATTTCGACAAGAAGATGGTCAAGGATATATGCCGTAACCTGTCCAAGACCGGCATAGAGCTTGTCGAGCTGGGTTTCAAAAATAAACCAAAAGGCAAGGACGGCGCTGTCTGGTACTCGGTGACGGAAGGCCTTGTGGATGAAATGCTGGGCGGGGTATCGGGCATCAAAGCGGCGCTGATGATCGACCTCGGGAAAGAGGACCTTAAGGCTATGCCGGTTTCCAGGAATAGCCGCGTAAAGCTGTACCGTGTGGCTTGCCATAAAGATAAGATACCCCAGGCGATCGGATTATGCGAAGATATCAAAGCGAAAGGCTACGCTGCCTCGCTGCAGCTTATGGGTATAGGGGCCTATAGTGAAAAAGAGCTTTCGGGGTTATTAAAGCCGCTTGCCCGCTCATCGCTTGATTACGTATATTTTGCCGACAGTTATGGATCGTTGTTCCCGCAGGATATAAAACGCTATATAAAGCTCCTGAAGCTTACGAATAAAAAAATAGGGTTCCACGCGCATAACAGCCTCCAGCTTGCGTTCGCTAACAGCCTTGAGGCGATACGCTGCGGAGCCGATATCATCGACGGCACGATATACGGCATGGGCCGCGGCGCAGGCAACCTGCCGCTTGAAGTCCTTATCGCGTATCTGGAAAAGACGCTGAAGGACAAAAGATATAATTCGATGCCGATCATCGACCTGATCGACCGCTATTTTATCAACCTGCAGCAGGAATTGCGGTGGGGGTATAATTTACCCTATATGCTTTCGGGGATCTTGGAAGTGCACCCTAATTACGCAAAATACCTCGCCGACGCCCATGAGTACAGGGTGGATGACATGGTGAAAGTGCTTGAGATCGTGAGAGGCCTTAACCCCGTAGGGTTCGACGCCGGTATTATCGGCAGTATAATGACCAGCGGGTTCGTGAGCGGCAAGGACAGGGCCGTGCGTACCGGCCACGACCCGGAGGAACTGAGGGCGCTTTCAGCCCGGTTCTCCGTCCCGTATAAGGGCCGCCATACCGGGCGGGATTTCCTTGTTCTGGCCAACGGCTCGAGCCTTAAGGACTGCAAGAGCGAGATAAACCAATTCATAAGGAAATACGATCCTGTAGTGATGGGCGCAAATTATCTCGGAGGCCTTTATAAGCCCCGGTACCACGCGTTCAGCAATAAAAAGCGTTTTATAAATTATGCGGATTCCGTAGACCGGAGGTCCGGGCTCCTTATATCGACAAGTTTTGACGAGGGTTTTATCAAGGAGTATACGTCAAGGCCTTTCGAACGCATCGTCCATTTAGATAACACGTCTACGGATTTCGATATCAGGGACGGGATCGTCACTACGAACTGCAGGACGGTCTCCATACTCCTCATCGCTGTCGCTATTGTAATGGGCGCAAAAAGGATATTTGTCGCGGGAATGGACGGATATAAGAACAAGGAGAACTTTAACCACCATTTTTACAAGGAAACGGAGGAGGCGGAGAACTTCAAGCTTCTCATGGAAAAACATAATATGAACGAGCTGATGCTGCATAACATAAACAAATACCTGACACGGCGCGGCAAGGAAGGGATCCACCTCATAACCCCGACGAGCCACAGTTACTTTTACAGCAGCGTATATAACTGGATAAAAAACAATGAATAGGTTTGACGTAATGACAGGCCTGTTGGATAAGCGGAAATTTTTCAAGCTCGTCTGCGGCGCGGGAAATGAGGACGCGGGAGAAGTAAGGAAGCTCGCGTTCATATACACGCTTGCGGGAGCGAAGGGGATGGACGTGTCGGCAAACGCGGATGTCGTCAGGCAGGCCATGGCAGGCATAGATGAAGCCATAGAATATGCCCCTAAATCAGGCCGGAAGATCGTTATAAGGCCGTTCGTTAATGTGAGCATCGGAATGGCCGGCGACCCGCATGTCCGCAAGGCGATGATAACGGAAAAATGCGTGAAGTGCGGCGCGTGCATAGGCCGGTGCCGGACCGGCGCGATCACCTCCGGGCTCAAGATAACCGAGGCCAAGTGCATAGGCTGCGGCGACTGCGACGCGGCCTGCCCGTCAGGCGCCATAAAGTTCTATCATAAAGACAAGGACATACGTTCCATCCTCGAGGAATGCAAGAGCTGCGGGGTTGAACAGTTCGAGCTCCACGCGGCCGTCCCGGATTCCGGGGCTATCTTCGAGGAGTGGAAGATGATCGATGCGATCATGAGCGACGGCTATGTCAGCATGTGCCTCGACAGGATGCACCTTTCGGACTCGCATTTAAGGGACAGGATCCGGAAGGCCAAGGAGATATCCGGGGAAAGGCTTATCATACAGGCGGATGGAGTGCCTATGAGCGGAGGCGAGGACGATTTCAATACGACCCTCCAGGCTATTGCCATCGCCGACATAATCATGAAGAGCAAGCTTGGCGTGAAGGTGCTGCTTTCAGGCGGGACCAACAGCCTTACGGCAAAACTGGCCGATATGTGCTCCGTTGACTACAACGGTGTCACGATCGGGACGTTCGCCCGCGGCATAATCAAAGAATGGATAAAAGATGACGGTTTATTTACAGATCCGAAGAGGATCTCTAAAGCGGTAGAGAGGGCGGAGAAGCTGGTCCGGGATAATATCGGCGATATAATATGGTGAGATCCTTTAATGGCTGATATATCAATTGAAAACAACCTGCATATAACCGGGATCGACCTCTTTGTGTTTGACAAGGACGGCACCATTATCGACCTCTACAACTATTGGTACCATATGATCGAGCTCAGGGCGCGCAGGTTATGCGGGATATACAACCTCCCGGCCCCGGAGCATATGGACAACCTTATGTCTGAGATGGGCATAGACATCCCCAATAAAAGGCTGAAGCCGGAAGGCCCGGTAGGCCTGTTGACGAGGGAGGTCGTGCAGAAGGCTGCCGAGGGGTATCTTGAAAAACAGGGATGCGGGAATACCACGGAGACCTGTTTCCGGGTATTCAAGGAGATCGACATGGCTTCGGAGGGGATCCTTGATAAGCTCATAAAGCCTCTCGACGGCGCTATCGATTTGCTACGCGGCATTAAACATAAAAAGGCAAAAGTGGCTATCGCCACGACCGATAAGACCCACAGGGCGGAGTTGGCCATGAAGTTCCTTGGCATCGAGGGACTCGTGGATATTGTCGTAGGCGCCGATAAGGTGAAGAACTCAAAGCCCGCGCCCGATATGCTTGCCCTCATAGGGGCCGGTTTGAATATAGATCCGTCCCGTTCGGTGATGATAGGTGATGCGGGAACGGACATCCGGATGGGGATAAACGCGAAATTCAAGGCATCGATCGCGGTATGCAGCGGACTCACGGCAAGAGATGAGCTTGCGGAGCTTACTCCTTATATCGCGGATGACATATCGAAGATCAGGATCGAATAGGAGAGCAGACATGAAAGTGATCGGTATGATACCGTCCCGCCTTAAGTCGACGCGCCTTCCGGATAAGGCGCTGATAGATATCGAAGGGCTTCCGATGGTGATCCATGTAATGAAGCGCGCACAGCTTTCCCGGGCGCTGGATGACGTGTTTGTTGCGACCGACAGCAGGGAGATATTCGACGCCGTTGAAAAATATGGCGGCAAGGCGATCATGACATCACCGGACCACAATACCGGCACTGACAGGATAGCAGAAGCGTCGGCTAAGATGGACGCCGGTGTAGTCGTCAACATCCAGGGTGACGAGCCCCTGCTAGATCCCAAGCATATAGATATGGCGGTAAAGCCGCTCCTGGATGACCGGGACCTGCAGGTTTCCGTCCTGGTCACGCCGTACCGGAAGTTCGGCAGCCCGTCGGATATAAAGGCCGTACTGGACCTGGACGGCAATATACTGTATTGCTCTAGGACGGATCTTCCCAGCGCGGCGCGCACAAAGGTCGATGAGGTGCTCAAGATGTGTTTTATTGTGCCGTTCAGGAAAGATTTCCTATTAAAGTTCGCGTCCTGGAAACAGACCCCGCTTGAGAAGATCGAATTCAACGAATATTTAAGGATACTGGAGCACGGTTATAAGATAAGGGCCGTCCGGGTCGAACACGCGCACATCAGCGTTGATACCAGGGAAGACCTGGAAACTATCCGTGATATGATGAGATCGGACCGCATTAAGGACTTGTATACGAAATGAAAACGGGAAAGACCGCGATCCTTGTGTTAGACGGACCTTCATTTGACCCGCGCGCGCTGGACGGGTCCTACGATAAGATATTTATGTTTTCGCTGACCGCGGATTGGGACACGATCGCCCGCGTGTCCGGAAAATTGAAGGAAGCCGGCCTGGAAAGTGAGATACTTGATTCATCCAGGGCCATAAACGATGAGGCGCCGGTCCTCCGGGACCAGTTCATCGAATGGGCGGCGGCGATAGGGAACCACAAGATATCCTCCGGGACGGTACGCAGCCGCCTACTTTTATCGGGAGGCCGGGTATCGGCATGGTGGTTCAGCCTGTTGGCCGATAAGGACCCGGTCAAGGACCCGCTTTTCCTGCGCATAATACAGGCCTCATGTATTGTAAGGGAGGCGAGGGTCCGTAATTGCGGCGTGATAATAGCGCTGGAAGACCGTGTCATGCGTGATATTATGGGGCCGGTCCTTTCCGACAATAAAATAGGCTGCGTGGTCATGCCCGATAATAAGCATGCATTGAAGGAGGCCAGGGAGTGGCTGGTAAGGCGGATACCCGTCAAGGCTGTTTCGGCATTGGGTAGGTCCGCGGCCCGCGCCCTCTATTTAAAAATGAAACTGCCCCCGGCCGGATGGCGAAGGGCGGCCCTTGACGGCGATATACTGTTCTTCACGTATTTTCCTTCGATAGCTGCGGCCGATAAGGGAAAGGCTGAATTCAGGAATAAATTCGCGTCGCCGCTCCAGGATATATGCTGGGAGCGCGGCAAGAAGATCGCCTGGGTGCTCCTGTATGCCGATATTGACGGTTATTCCTTCGGGGAAGCGGTGAAGATGGCCGGAAAATTCATCGCGAACGGCGAGAGGATGTTCTTTGACCAGGAATTCCTTGGCCTCAAGGCGCTGTTTAAGTCCGTTTATGATTATGCCCGGATACGCACGAGATGGAGGGCGGTCAGGCGCGAGCTGGGGTACGGAGAGATAAACGCAATAGCCGGCAATTCCTTCTGTGGCAGGTTCATCATCGATGTGCTGGACAACAGTATATATGGGGATAACTGCCTGAGCGGGATCATGCAATACCATATCTTCCGTAACCTATTCAGGAGATCGCGCGGGTTCTCCCGCGGAATATATATCTGTGAGATGATGGCCTGGGAAGCCGCGCTGATCGCGGCAAAGAGGGCCGAGGGGGCCGTTTATCCGTTGACCGGTTACCAGGAATTCGCGTTCTCGCGCTATTATTTCCAGATGTTCCATTCGAAGGAAGAATTGAAATACAAGAACACGCCTGACGGGATACCTATGCCCGACAGGATAGGCTGCTGCGGAGGGGTGCCTTATGCCGTACTCAGCGAATGCTATGATAACGTCGAGAACCTCGAGAACCTGCGGTTCCAATATTTAGATACGGCGCTTTGTAAAACAGATAACAGCCGCCGCGGGGGCGGCGACGGGAAATTCATCCTTCTTGTCTGCACGAACATTGACCTTAACGAGTCGAGGGCCATAGCCGGCCTTATAAAGGCGGCATATCCGGGGGATCCCGGAGGCATCGAGATATGGTTCAAGGGCCACCCCAGCCTGAAAGTACAGAAGATATTCGACAGCCTTAACATGGGCGGCTATACGATCAAAGAGGGCCCGGTCCAGGATTTCCTGCCGTTAAGCGACGCCGTTTTGGTGGGCGCCAGCACGGTTGCCCTCGAAGCCCTGGCTTACGGACGCGATATCCTGGTCTATCTAAATCCGCAGTCCCTGCCTTTTTCTCCTTTGACGGGTTTCGAAGAATATTATGAAAAGGTTTATGACCCCGCTTCACTAAGAAGGGCTGTTGACGGCCTCAGGCGCGGACAGCGGGCGGACAATTCGGAGAAAAAACGGGAGTTCGCGAGAAAATACTGGAACGTAAATAAGGGGCTCGACGCGTGGAAAAGCAACCTGGGCCTGGGAAGATGAGGATACTGATAACAGGCGGGACGGGGCTCCTCGGAAAAGCGCTTATCGAGGAAGGCGGCCGGTCGCGCGAAATAACCGCCACATATCTGGGAAATTATGATATCGCGGATCCGGGCGGCGTTAAATACAGGAAATTGGACCTTAAGGATACGGAGGGATACGGCAGGCTGTTCAGGGAATTCAAGCCGGAAGCGGTAATACATACGGCAGGCCTTGGAAGCCCCGATTACGTCGAGAAGAACAAGGAAGAAAGCCGGCAGGTAAACGTAAAGGGGACGCAGGACATAGCGGATCTTTGCGGGGAATACGGCTCAAAATTCGTCTATATATCATCGAACGGCATATATGACGGCGGGCATGCCCCGTACAGCGAGGGGTCGGAGGCGCTGCCGATCAATTATTACGGGGTTTTGAAACTGGAGGGGGAACGGGTGACAAAGAAGGCCTCTGTCCCCTGCGCTATTGTAAGGCCCATATTGATGTACGGCTGGAACCATCCTTTCGAGCGCGGCAATATCGTCACTATAGCGCTGTCAAAACTCAAAAATGGAGAGGAGTTCTTCGCGTACGACGACGTATATTCCACGCCGCTTTACGTGAAAAGCTGCGCCGAGGCCATATGGAAGATAATAGACACGGGCAAATACGATGTCTTTAACATAGGCGGCGCGGAAAGGGCAAGCGTATACGGGTTGATAGTCAAAGCGGCCGGGGTCTTCGGCTATGACACGGCGCTTGTTAAACCTGTCAAGCAGGGCCATTTCAACGAATTCACGAAAAGGCCCGTAGATACCTCGTTCAATACGGATAAGATGAGGAAGGTCCTCGGCATCGAGCCCTTATCGGTCGGCGAGGGCATGAGAAAAATGAAGGAGGCGCGGTCCTAGCTGCCATGGGGAAAAAGAAGGTCTTCATCATCGCCCCTTACTGTTACGGGATAGACGAGTCGATCTCCCGCGCGTTTGGATCGCTCGGCTTTGAGCCTTACCTGAAGAGCTCGAAGATAGGGTTGAAGAAGTCGGAGATGGCGCTGTTCAAGCTGATCAAGGAATTCCCTTTCGCGAAAGCAGTGCTCAACAGGGGAGTCAAGCATTTCCTCGGCGGGAAGAACGATGAGTATCTGGACGAGATAAAAAAGTTCAGGCCGGATATTATCCTTATAATAAAAGGGGAGACCGTTTTTCCCGAGACGCTGAAAAAGATCAGGGAGGAATGGAAGATCCCCTGCGTATCGTATATGTGGGATTGCCCGTTCTTCTCGTACAGCGCCAATAGCGCCGACATCTACCGGAAGAGCAATTTCGAGAAGGGGATGCATCTCTACGACCATGTATTCGTCTATGACCCTTATTACGTCGAGGAGCTGAAGAAGCGCGGGCTGGCCGGTTTGAGCTACCTGCCTTTAGCGACGGACATGCGTCAATACCGGAATGTGGAAGTGAGCGATGATGAGAAAAAGGAGCTCGGATACGATATAGCTTTCGTCGGCTCGCCGTTCCCGAACAGGATCGAGGTATTGGACAGCCTACGCGGTTTTAAGCTGGGGGTATTCGGCGACGGATGGCGTGAGACATTCAAGAACAGGACGGTCCCGCCATACTATAAGGGAGCGGCTACGGGCGAGAAGGTGCTGAAGATATACAGCAGCGCGAAGATAGTCCTGAATATCCACGATCCGGAGGCGAGATTGAGCGTGAATACGAGGACCTTCGATATCCCGGCTTGCGGCGCTTTCGAGCTGTCCGATTACAGGCCGGAGATAGAGAAGCTCTTCCGCCCCGGAGAGGATATGGTGTGCTACAGGGATATCCCTGAACTGTTAAAGCTGGCCGCGCATTACCTGGAAAACCCTTCAGAGAGGAAAAGGATCGCCATGAACGGGCAGAAGAAGGTTGCCGGGGAGCACACGTGGCGCCATCGCGTGAGCGAGATGGTTGATGTCGCGCGTAAAAAAGGCCTGTTGAAATGAAAAATAACACATACGCGAGGAAGCTTATTTTAGCCGGGATCCTGGTCATCCTGAATATCACGGCGCATTTCATGCCCCTCGAAAGGGCCGCGCTTGCGCCCGATAATTATGTGCTGCTTATAAGGTCGCAGGAAGAATCGGGCTCCTTTCTCAATTACGCCAACAGGCCGTTATGTTACATGTTCCTGCGCGCCCAATCGGTCCTGGCTGGCGATAACGCCGGTTACGGTTTTGCCTTCTTGCTTGCGTCAAATACGCTGCTGCTGATATCCGTATTCCTGCTTTTAAACGAGCTTCTGCGGGATGAGGTCTCCGCATTTTTTGCCGGTGTCATATTCTGCCTGCTGCCTAATACGCTTGAACTATACCATACCGCCATATACGTGAACATTAACTTCGCGTTATCGGCGTATGTCCTATGCCTGTTGTTTTATCTTAAGTATTTAAGTTCTGGAAAGGCGCCTGACATAGCCGTGTCTCTGGCCCTCTATGCGACAGGGATATTCTGGTACGAGCCGGGGTTCTTCACGCCCTTCATAATGCTTATCGCCGCATCCATGTTGAACAGGAAGAAGGCGTTATCGTGGCTGATGTACCTGCCGTTGTCATTATTTTATATGGTATTCCGTTTCACCGGCGCCTTCGGGTTCGCATTGCGGCCGGGGGAATCACACGCGGTGTCCTTTTCTGTTATCCCGTTCAACCTGCTGGAGCTGCTGCATCATTACGCGGGAAGGTATATGGCAAGGAGCGTGCTATACGGAATATATAAATTCCGCTCGATAGAGACGCCCTGGCTTATATTCATGTGCGCGATCGGGATCGCCGTCATAATGTTCACGGTGAACCTTATCAGGAAACGGGAGCCTCCAAAGGTCCGGATAGACGCGCTTGCGATTGCATGCGCCATATGTGTTTTCTGGATCGCGCCAATACTGCTTAACGGCCAGGGCGGGGTTGGAGGGCGGCACCTTGTGCTCCCCTCGATAGGTTTGTCGATAATCGCCTTATGGCTCTTCTCCATGGTCAAAAGGGGCAGGGCTGCAATCGCGGCCGTTATCATGGTTGTCCTTATGGCTGTTTCGCAGGGCAACGCGTGGTCGCAGGCGGTCGCGTGCAGGATAAACGCGTCCGTGTATGAATATATGAAAGAGAACAGCCTGCAGTTGAAGGAAGCGCGGTCAGTGGTGATCGATACCAGGAGTTTTGCCGAAAATATCCCGTTTACCCTCGTCCCGCAGGATTCAAACGTATTGAACACTTATTACGGGGCACAGGCCTTCGAGGGATGGGGATTGAAGGGAATGGTGAAGCTCGTGACAAACCAGAACGCGAAGGACGTGTATATAGCAAAGACCCGCCCGCGTATCATCGCCGGCAGGATGGGATTTGACATTCCGAGCTACGCGGGCTACCGTCGTGAGGATAGTGAACACGTTAATATCGATGCCGGCCGCTGCTGCGTGATAGATTACGGTTCCGTATACGGCGGCGGGTACAGGAACGGATCGAGGGTGAGATGAAGGGGCTCGTTGCAGCGGCAATCTCCACCTGGGCGCTTTTTTACATCGTGCGCCGCGCGACGCCCGAAGAGGACAGGAAGCCTGTGTCATCCCTGCTCGCGTATTCGCTGGCGCTTAAGCTCGTCCTGTTCCTCGTGATACAGTATGCGGCGTTATCGCGCGGCCTTCTTGATATCTTCGGTGATGCCCAGGACAATATAATTAAAGGGATATTATTCGGCGATTACTTCAGGGGTGAATTCGATATCGGTCAGGTGCTTTCGGTCGGCAGGTATAATACGCACAGCATGAGCTTCTTCAATGGGGCGTATTTCGCGGTGTTCCGGGACGATATCGTCTTCCTGAAATACATCAACATGCTCGCCGTGACGGCCGCCGGATGGCTGGCATATGATTTCCTGCGCAGGGTTTATTCGCCGCTGGCAGGGAAGATAGCGGCGGCGATCATCCTCTTCTGGCCGACCATAATAATCTGGTCGCTGACGGACCTGAAGGAGGCGCATTTCATCTTCTGCCTCATCGCGGCGTTCTGGATCATATTGAGGCTTGGCGAACAAAAGATGAGGATGCCGACGAGGATAATTTACCTGGTATTGTTCTTTATAATACTTTTTTACGCCGTATTCCTGAAATATAAGTTCATGCTGCCGTTGGTGATTTTGAGCTCAGTCTTCATGTGCCTGTACTATATCCTGGTTAAATGCAGGACTGGGAGGATAAGGGGCAGGGTCGTATTTCTCGGGGTGATGTTGCTGGGGATCTTCCTGCTGAAATACCATGCTCCCGTGGTCCAGAAACTAAAGGATTACTACAGTATATTATTCAGCTATTACAGGGGATCGGTCAGCACGGCGGGATGGAATTACAGCCTTATCCCGATCGGTTCGCCGGATATGTATACGCTTGGCTACTTCGCGAAATACCTGGCCAGCGGGTTGTTCCATTTCCTGGCGGAACCCCTTCCGTGGCGTTTATATTCCTATAGCATGGTCATCATCGGGCCCTTCATGCTTCTTTGGTATACGCTTCTTTTTTACTCGGCGGTAGGATTGGTAAAACTGGCAAAACTTCACAGGACAGCGGCCTTTATACCGATGCTGGTTTTTGCCGTCCTTTATGCGGCATCCTTAGGGATGTCCGTCGCCAATATCGGCACAGCCGTAAGGTTCAGGGACGCAATCATGCCGGTGGTCGCGATGCTCGCTTCGTGCGCGGTCTGTATTCCGGCAGCCGGAAAGGGCCGCGAATGACGGACAGGTATTATTTTGAAGGAGAGGGGAAGGATCGCTTCCTGTTCTCGCTTGGCAGGAACGCGATGTATGCGGCATTCCTGGCCGCCGGGCTGAAGCCGGGCGACAAAGTCCTCACTCCGGCGTTTGACTGCGACGGGACCCTGCAGCCGTTCAGGGCGCTGGGGCTGGAGCCGGTATTCTACCGTTCGGACCCGCGCACATTCCGGGCGGATATCTCCGATATTGCAGGCAAGCTGTCCGCAGGGCCGAAGATGGTCCATGTGATAAACCATTTCGGGTTTCCGCAGCCGTGGGATGAGTTACTGGCGCTGCGGGAAAAAGCGGGTATCCCTATTATGGAGGATAACGCCTACTCGCTCTTTTCCAGTTATAAAGGCAGGCCGTTCGGCTCCTTCGGGGACTTCGCGATATTTTCCCTAAAGAAGAATCTCCTGCTCACGGACGGGGGTATGCTGAAGGTGAACGGCAGGTACACTATCGAGCCGCTGAAGAAGGCGCCGCTATTCTATCCGTGCGACTACGCTAACGTGCTGGCCATGATAAAGCGGATGCTC
>JBAZFE010000030.1:0-12945 GCA_041653555.1 Candidatus Omnitrophota bacterium | reverse complement strand
ATATTTTCCCTAAAGAAGAATCTCCTGCTCACGGACGGGGGTATGCTGAAGGTGAACGGCAGGTACACTATCGAGCCGCTGAAGAAGGCGCCGCTATTCTATCCGTGCGACTACGCTAACGTGCTGACCATGATAAAGCGGATGCTCGGTTATTATAAGGCGCCCGAGGCGTTAAGGGCCGTCATGAGGCGTTCCAACCCGGCGATCGAGTGCCCTCCGCCGTTGTATTCAAAAAAAGAAGACGGGTTCCCCGAGTGGCCTATGCGCGATGAGATGAGCGCGGAATTTTCCATGGATCACCTTAGGCCGATATCGCTGCTTGCGCGGTGGCAGTTAGGCAGGTATACGGCGGCGCATATATCGTCGATCGCCGCGGGCAAAAGGCGGTACTATATGCTGCTCTCGGAAAGGCTTGCGGGTGTCAAGGGCGTAGAGGTATTGTGGCCGCAATTGGATGAAGGGACGGTGCCATTTTCCTTCAATATCCTGCTTGGGCGGCAGAGGGACAGGGTCTTCGGTAAGATGAGGAAGAATTATGAGGTGATGTCATGGCCTACGCTTCCGATGGCCGTAATTGACAGGCTCGGGGAATTCCCGGAGGTTGAGCTTCTCGGCAGGGGCCTGCTCCAGATAAACCTTGCCCCGGATAAAGTCACCGAGCCCAGGTTCGAAGCCTACATTGAGGGCCTTATAAAGGAACTGACCGGGTGCCTCGAATGAGCATAAGGTGCGAGTGGCTGACGGATATAGGGAAGTTCGAGGAGATAGCCGCGCAATGGGACAGGGCCGTCGAGCGCTCGGGTTCCTATAACCCGTTCCTGCTTTCCGATTTTATAATATTATGGTCGAAGTATTTCGGTAAGAAGGACCCGCTCAGGATGCTTGTGGTATATGACGGTAAGGATATCGCGGGGGGTATACCCCTGTGCCTCAAAAAGGGGCCGGGGCCTTACGGTTTCGTGAATATGCTATGCCATGTCGGAGGGTCCGCCGCGAACTACACGGAGCCCTTATACGCGTCCAAAGGCAATGACATACTTCCCGCGATAATGGAGGCGCTGTCCGGGAGGAAGGATTGGGACCTGCTCTACCTTTCAGACCTGAGGCACGGGAACAGGCTGCCGGAAGAACTCTCGCGGGGCGATGCGGACAAACGCTTTTCGGTAAAGGTCCTTACGGACCATTCGAACTGGTCCATCGACCTCTCCTCCGGGCTCGAGAAATACCTAGCGGGAATATCGCCGAAGCTTAAAAGGGACCTGAGGTCAAAACGTAAACACCTCGAAGAGAAGTTCGGGCCCTTGCAGCTGCGCGGGATCAAAGGCGCGGCGGTTGCGAAGCTTATAGAAGACTATTCGAAATTGTCGCTCAACTCTTTCTCCGACAGGGGCAGGGAGAGCAGTTTTGAGAGCAGGGAGTACGCCTCGTTCTATGGGGAGTTCCTCATGGCAATGGAAGGTAAGGGCATGCTTGACGCCCACCTGTTGTGCGCCGGGGAAGAGCCGCTCGCAATAAGTTTCGGTTACAAATTCGGCCCCGGCTTCAACTGGGTGCTGACGGGATTCAACAGCGGGCTCAAATACTACAGGCCCGGTTATTTGCTGATCGAGGAACTGCTAAAGCTTACCGCAGGCCGCGGAGAAAAGATATATAACTGGTACGGCTACGAGAGATTTTACAAGACGCAGTGGTGCAATCGGCAGGACCCGCTTTACAGGGTGTTTATCGTGAGGAGGGGCGTAAAGGGCGGCCTTTACCGCGCCCTGAACTCCCTCGAAAGGGCCCTCCGGTCCAACAAGACGCTGGTCAATGTCATAAGGAAGATAAGGCGCTCGTGAAAGACATCCTGCGTAATTACGCGCGGAAGGGTTATTACGGCCTCAGGCGCGCGGCGGGCCATGCTACAAATTCTTTAGGCGACAAGGGGCCGAAACTCCTGGTCCTGACATATCACAGGGTCCTGGAAGAGCGCAGGGATAACCCTTTAAAGACCATAACCTCGCTGAAGATGTTCCTGAAACAGATAGATTATTTGGCCATGAAATTCGGCATAATTGGGATCGACGAGGCGTTCAAGGATTTTTCCTCGGATGATCCGGGAGCGGCCAAGCCAAGCGTCGTCCTGTCTTTTGATGACGGCACTATAGATAACTATGAAGTCGTATTCCCGGCCCTCAAGAAGAAAGGCCTGCCTGCCGCCTTCTTCGTCTCCAGCGGATATATCGGCAGCGGCCGCCCGCCGTGGGACCTGGAGGTCATCATGAAACTGGTCCATAACCCGGGGATAGACAGGGTGCAGATAGGGGCAGAGGAGTTGTTCCCGGAGAAGGGCGAGCCGCGATTGTCGTTCGCATACCGCGTCGCCGGCAGGCTCAAATATGCCGGCGCGGATGCGCTAAGGAGGACGGTAGAGGGCCTGAAGTCGGACTTTGATTTTAGGCCGGACAGGTGCATGGAGTGGGAACATCTCAAGAAATTGCAGGATTCCGGAATGGAGATAGGCTCTCACGGGATCACCCACCGCTCCCTCGCGAGGATACCGGCGGAAGACGCGGGAAATGAAATAGTCGCGAGCAAGAAGGAGCTGGCCGCGAGGCTCGGGAGAGAATGCAGGTATTTCTCTTTCCCCTTCGGAAGCGCGCTCGATTATAATGACGGACTTATATCGCTTGTGCGCGGCAGCGGTTACAGGGGTTGTCTTCTCAACGTCCATGGCTATAACCGCCCGTCCGGGAGCTTATTCTCCCTTAAGAGGATAATCATGGACGACGATACGCCGTACAGGTTTATCCTTGGGTAAGGGCGAAGGCGCGAAAGTAAGCATAATAATATTAAGTTACCGCAATTTCGGTTACGTGAGGGACTGCGTCGATTCGGTCCTGGCTTCGACGTACAGGGATTTCAAGATATACCTGGTCGACAACGGTTCCGAAAAGCCCGTTATCGACGCGATCAGGGAGAGGTACGGGCTGCATCCCGGGATAGAGCTGGTAGAGAACGGGAAGAACCTCGGATACGCGGAAGGCAATAATGTTGCGCTGCGTCTCGCACGTTCCGAATATGTCCTCCTCCTGAATAACGATACCGTCGTGGACCGAGGGTGGCTTGAGCCGATGGTCGCGATGATGGACGGCGACCGGGGCATAGGCGCATGCCAGCCGAAGATATTGGATATCAACGACCGCGCTAGGTTCGAATACAGCGGCGCCGCCGGAGGTTTTATCGACGGCTACGGCTATCCCTTCCTGAGGGGCAGGATATTCGACACGGTGGAGGCCGATAACGGGCAATATGATGATGACGCCGATCTCGACTGGTGTTCCGGCACCGCATTCATGGTGAGGAGCATCGCCCTGGAAAAAGCCGGGCTCTTCGACCCCGTATATTTTATGTACGGCGAGGAGAACGACCTCTGCTGGAGGATAAGGAGGTGCGGTTACAGGATGGTCTTCGCGCACGGCTCCAAGGTCTACCATTTAGGGAAAGGGTCGATAGCGGCAAGGCCGTTATATAAGCTTCACCTGAACCACAGGAACGGAATGATACTTTTGATGAAGAACCTGCCGTTAGGCAGGCTGGCGGCGGTCCTGCCCGCAAGGTTGATGCTGGACCTTATCAACGGGCTCTTCTACCTGGTCAACAAGCCTTGGAGTTTCCGGTGGATCAGCATCATATGGGCATATCTGGAATTAGTGATCATCATGCCAAGGATCGCGTACGCGAGAAGGGCGGCCCAAACGCTTTACAAAAAATGCGGCAAGGGAACCAGGTATCCGGCATACGGCATATCGGTCGTCTACCAGTATTTTATCCTGGGTCGGAAGAAGTTCAACGAACTGAAATTAAAGAGGTGAGAGATGAAAACTGACATTTCGGTCGTGATCCCCGTCCATAACGAAGAGAAGAATTTGAGGCCCCTCTACGAGAGGCTCACCGCCAGTTTAGCCGGCGGGAAGAAGGCCTGCGAATTCATCTTCGTGGAAGACGGAAGCACCGACGGTTCGCTCAAGGTCCTGAAGGAGATCTGCAGGGATGACAAGCGCGTGAAGATCGTCGGATTATCGAGGAATTTCGGGCACGAGATAGCCACGACGGCGGGATTGCGGTATTCGAAAGGCGATGCCGTCATAGTGATGGACGCCGACCTGCAGCATCCTCCCGAGGCGATCCCGGGCCTCATAGAAAAGCACGAGGAAGGCTACGATATCGTATACGCGTTAAGGAGGAGCAGGAAGGCTGAATCGAAGTATAAAGAGGTCATGTCCAAGCTGTTTTACAGGGTCATAAACAGGGTGATCGAGATCAAGCTGCCGCACGACCTCACCGATTTTATGCTCTTGAGCAGGCGGGCCGTAAAGGCGGTATTGCAGTTCAGTGAGAACGTGCGTTTCTTCAGGGGGATGGTCTCCTGGGTGGGTTATAAGTCAGCTTCGATATATTACGAGGAAGACAAGCGCTATAGCGGCAGTTCGAAATATGATCTCTCCAAGCTGATCAGATTGGCGCTCGATATCATAACCGGTTATTCCATAAAACCCCTGACGCTGGTCACCTATCTGGGCTTCACGGTGTTCCTGGTCAGCCTGCTGCTCATTATATATTACCTCGCCAAGACCATCATCTTCGGTATATCATTCCCCGGATTCGCCTCGCTAATGCTGACCGTATTGTTCATCGGCGGCGTGCAGCTGCTTTCGGTGGGGATAATCGGCCAGTATATAGGAAGGATATATACGGAGACGCAGAAGAGGCCGCTTTACCTCATTGACGAATTGACGGGCATAGAAGAAGGGGGCGCGGATCAATAACAAGGCGTTATTTCTTATAGTCCTGGCAGCCGTAGCGGCGCTGCATATAGCCGCGAGCGCTTATTATGCGCCCAATATATTCCAGAGCGAACCGGGAGCCGGAGTATTCGGCGGGATAAGGCTTCATTACCTTAACCCGTTCAACTTCGACTTTTCTAAAGGCGAGGCGGCCGCTGGCGGGACCTCGCATATCCTGGACAACTTCATAAAATCGGCGGTCTCGGGAACGCACGGGATGCTGGATTTTCTGCACTGGTATCTCTATATAGCCGTCTACAGCCTGCTGGGAATACCGCTGAGCGAATCATGGTTCATATTCGCGCAGGCGGTTGTCATGGCGGCGGCCCTGGTGATATTGTCGCTGCTCTTCGCGAAGCTTTATGACAGCAAGCCGGCGGCGCTCGTATTCATCTTTATCGCCGCCCAGCTGTTCGTGAACCAATCAAGGAGCTTTTATATAATCCCCGCCAATACGCTGATGGAGGGCCTGCTTCTCTGGGCGCTGTATATCTACGCGAAAAAGGGTGAAAGTTTTTTGCTTGTCGCGGCGTTGTTCCTGCTGTTGTTCGTTAACGCGGCTTCGGGAAACATCGTGAAGCTCCCGCTCTATATTCTGTTCATCTGGTGTGTATCGTACAAGTATCACGGCCTTGGACCTGTCAGTTTCATAAGGGAAACTATAATAAAGAAACCGTCCAACCTTATCTTCGCCGTTCCCGTGATCCTGGCGCTGGCCGGGCATTTCTATGTCTTCTCGCGCCTCGGGCAAAGCCACCTGGGGATGTTCGGATGGATACTGCAGAAGTTCGGCGTTTCGGGAGCCGCCTCAAGGTTTTCCATGCTGGGCGAGGTGTTCAGGAAGATCTTCTCTTTCAATGCGGGCGATATATGGACGGCCGGTCTATTGTTCGTGTCCTACGTGATAGCCGCTGTCCGTGCCGGCCGCCGCGCGCCGCTTTTTTTCTTCCCGCTCGTATACTACGCCTACATTATTAATACGGAGCCTAACAGCGCGATCCTGCCGTTCTCGATGATATTAAGCCTAGGAGTGTACGGGATCTTCCTTCTCGCAGGCAGCGTTACCGGGCGTCGGGCGAGGAAGCCCTGCATGGTCCTTTCGGTGATCGTGGCTTTGTGCATCCTGGTACGCTTCACTTCGCTTACGGTCTGCGAGTTGGGCGCCAGGCGGGAGCCGCCTCCGAATTACCTGAAGGCTGTTGGATATTTCCTGAGGGAGCATATGAAGCCCGAAGACAAGATAGCCAGCCTGCTTGCCGGAACGCAGAACATCCTGAATGAATACTACTACGGGAAGAATTTCTTCAAGAGCCCCGTATTCGGGAAATATATCTATGACCTGCGCAACCTCACGGAGCCGGAATCCGCCTCGAACCCCGTATCGGCCGCGGAAAGGAAGGCGGATATCGCTTTCTATGTCGTTTCCTGCAGCTCGTATTCAACGGATAAAGCGTACGCTTCTTTCGTGGATTCGTCGGTAAAAGCGCATTCGCTTAATAAGGTAGCCGACATCACGGCCGGCGGGGCCGCATATATATCGGTATATTCCGCGAGGCCCATAAAGTACGAAAAGGTCGATATCGCGCAGGCGTGCGCGGGATTCGACAGGAAATACGCGAACATCAAGACGCTCTTCGCGAACCGGCATGTGGGCGTCGCGTCAACATGGGGGTACTATTGAGCCTTGGCTAAGATAAGCGTCGTGATCCCTACTTATAACAGGGAGGAGTACCTGAAAGCCGCGGTCGGGAGCGTGCTCGCCCAGACTTACAGCGACTTAGAGGTGATAGTCGTAGATGACGGTTCGACGGACGGCACGGCGCGCGCCGCGTCATCGTTCGGGCCGAAGGTCAGGTATATCCTGCAGAAGAACAGCCAGGTCGGCGCGGCAAGGAACAACGGGATAAGGAATTCCACCGGCGAGTATATCGCGCTGCTGGATTCCGACGATATGTGGTCGCCGGAACACCTCGAGACATGCCTTGAAACGGCGGAATCTGCCGGCGCCGGAGTGGCGTATTCGGGCTCCTATATGGTAAGCCCTGAAGGCAAGGCGATCGAGAAGCTTCCGGCCGGTGATTTCCGCGGGGACCCGCTGCGTGAGCTGGTGGCCGGGCTCTCCTCGCGCGGGTGCAACGCCTCATCCTGCCTTATAAGGAAAGAACTGTTCGGGAAGGCCGGGTATTTCAGCGAAATACGCGAACTCTCCGCCTCGGCGGATTGGGAGATGTGGACGCGGCTCGCGGCCTGCGCGCGTTTTAAATTCAGCGGAAAGTATACCGCCAAGATAAGGTTCCATACGGGCAAATGCTCGATCGACCCCGAAGGGATGGCCCGTTCGATGAAGATCGCGGTCGATATGGCATTCGCCAACAAGGACCTTTTGACTAAAATAGGCGGCCTTAAGAAAAGGGCATATTCGAACCTGCATATCCTGACCGCGATAAACTATTACGCGGCCGGCCGTATGGGCGAGGCGAGGCAGCTTTTGGCGAAAGCGGTCCGTGAATGTCCGCAGTCGCTGATCACCAATCCGCTGCTCGTCTATACATACTTGAGGAGCCTTCTCGGGGCAGGAGCCGCCTCGGCTATCAGGAAAGCCAAGTGGGGCCTCGGAGCGGGGGTCAGGCGATGAATAAGAAACTGATGGAGATACTGGCCTGTCCGGAATGCCATGGAGGCCTCAAAGAGGTCGAAGGCGCCTTGCTTTGCGGCGATTGCGGGAAGGCATACCCGGTCGTCAGGGGCATACCGCGGTTCGTGGAATCGCAGAATTACGCCTCCTCGTTCGGTTACCAATGGAATAAATTCACGGCGGAGCAGCTCGATTCGTATAACGGCACGAATTGCTCGGAGAAAAGGTTATACTCGGAGACGAACTGGTCGAAGGATTGGATGGAAGGGAAATGGATCCTCGACGCGGGCTGCGGGGCGGGGCGTTTCCTGGATGTCGCATCCAAGAGCAAGGCGTTTACCGTGGGGATAGATATCAGCAATTCGGTGGAAGGGGCGCAAAGGTACCTGGAGGGCCGCGATAACGTCTTCCTGGTGCAGGCGAGCATATATAAACTGCCGTTCAGGGACTCAACGTTCGACGGCCTTTATTGCATTGGGGTCATTCAGCATACCCCCGACCCGGCGAAGACGCTGGGATCCCTGCCGCGGGTGTTAAAAAAGGGCGGGAAGATAGCGGTGACCATATATGAAAAGAGGCGCTGGACATTGTTCTGCGGAAAATACCTTGTCAGGCCCCTGACGAAGAGGATGAACAAAAAAACGCTTTTATTCATGATACGCCTCCTGATGCCAGTCATATTCCCCATTACGGAGGTGTTGTTCAGGATCAGGGGCCTCAATAAGCTGTTCGCGTTCGTTATTCCCGTTGCCAATTATGTCGATAATAAGCAGTTGTCCATAAAACAAAGGTATGACTGGGCCATCATGGATACCTTCGATATGCTTTCGCCGTACTACGACCGGCCGCAGACCCAGGCGGACGCCGAGCGCTCTTTGCGCGGCGCGGGCATCGGGCAGATACGCCGCATGACGGAAAATCCCGGCCTGAACCTTATCGGGGTCAAATCATGAGGAGGGTGCTGTTCATTTCTTATAACGGCGCGACCGAGCCGCTTATCAAGTCACAGGGCATACCGTATCTTAAGGGGCTGGCCCGGAATGGGGCGAGGTGCGTCCTTATGAGCTTCGAGAAGCCTTCGGCGGACGCTGCCGCTCAGGCCGGCCTCGAAAAGGAACTGCAAGCCGGGATGATAGAATGGCGGCGCCTCAGGTACCATAAAAGCCCCTCGCTTCCCGCGACGATCTTTGATATATTGACCGGTATTGTCGAAGGGATAAAGATCGTCCTCTCGCGTGATATTGACATAGTCCATGCCCGCGCGACGGTCCCGGCCGTGATGGCCTATGTGATAAGCAGGCTGACGTGCAAGAAGTTCGTCTATGACGAGAGGGGCCTCATGGCCGAGGAATACGCGGACGGCGGGATATGGAAGAGGGGCGGACTGCTCTACCGGCTCGTGGGCTCGATAGAAAAAAGGCTGCTCCTGAAGGCCGATGCGGTAGTGGTCCTCACGGATAATATTAAGGGATTTCTTTCCCGGGGAGGATACCTCCCGGAACTGCCGGACGGCAGGGAACTGAATATACACGTCATACCGTGCTGTGTCGACCTCGCGAGGTTCGCCCCGTCACCGGGGGATAAGAAACGGCTGCGCGGGAAGATAGGCCCGGGGCTTGCGGATAAATTCATCATAATATATACTGGTTCGGTCGGCACATGGTATATGCTCGATGAGATGATAGATTTTTACACCGTCGCGAGATCGGTCATACCGCAGGCCCACCTGATGGTGGTCACGCATATCGACAGGGATGCCGTGAAGGCGGCGTTGGATAAGCGCGGCATCGGCCCGGAGGATGCTACCGTGGCCGGCGCCAGGTTCGAGGATATGCCGGATTACCTCAATGCGGCGGATGCCGGGATATTCTTCATAAGACCGGTGCTGTCAAAGAGGTCATCGTGCCCAATAAAGTTCGCCGAGTATCTCGCGTGCGGCCTGCCAGTAGTGATAAACGGCGGGATAGGCGATACCGCCGCGACGGTAGAGGATAACTCCGCCGGTATCGTGGTCAGGGATTTTAGCAGCAGGGAATACGGGCGCGCCGCGAAAGAGCTTGCGGAGCTCTCGAAGGACGGCGGGGCCGCAAGGCGCTGCCGCGAGGCCGCGGAAAAGTTTTATTCGCTCGATTCGGGAATAGCGAAATATGAGGATGTCTACAAAAGTGCGTAGGTTACGAAAGGAATAGACCCATGAAAAAAAGAGCCATAATAACCGGAGCGAATGGAATGCTTGCGGATGCCCTCTGGCCGCTTCTCAAGAAGAAAGGCTACGAGGTATTGCCGACGGATATCACCGGCGAGAACGGTATAGTCATCAGCGATATCAAGTCCGTCAACGGGATGCTGGGCATAGTGAAGGAGTTCCGTCCGGATATCATATTCCATCTCGCGGCCGAGACGGACGTCGATAAATGCGAGCTCCAGCCGGAGCATGCCTATGACACGAACTGGCACGGGACGGAGAACATCGCCCAGATATGCAAGGAGCTTGATATCGAGATGGTGTATATCAGCACCGGCTCCGTCTTCGACGGCGAGAAGAAGGGCGGGTACACGGAATCGGACAAGCCGAACCCGATAAGCATATACGGGATGAGCAAGCTCCGCGGCGAGGAAGCCGTGCAGTCGCTTTTGAAGAAGTACTATATAGTGCGCGCCGGATGGATGATAGGGGGCCATAACAAGGATAAGAAATTCGTCTGGAAGATCGTGCAGCTCCTTAACACGAAGAAGGAGATATCGGTCGTCACGGACAAGACGGGCAGCCCGACATTCACGTCGGATTTTTCGCGCGGGATAGTAGATATAGTTGGAAGCGGAAAATACGGGCTCTACCACTGCGTCAACAAGGGAATATGCACGCGCTACGATATCGCCGTCAAGATCGCCGAATACCTCCGCAAGAAGGACGTCGTGATAAAACCCGTCACATCGGATGTCTTCCCGCTTCCGGCGCCGCGCGGCAAGTCCGAAGCCATGGTGAATAATAAGCTCGCGAAGATGGGCCTCGACCATTCAAGGTCCTGGCAGGACGCCCTGAAGGAGTACCTTAAAGCGCTGAAATGAAAGTAATATTTTTCGAACCATATCCTACGGAAGGCCCGAGCAGCCGTTACAGGGTGGAGCAGTATATCCCGTACCTCAGGGCCAACGGCATAACGTGCGTAGTCAGGCCGTTTATCAGCTCCGCTTTTTACAGGATCCTTTACAAGAAGGGGATGCATCTCAGGAAATTCCTGTATTTTTGCGCGGGCATGGCCGGCAGGACGGCCGATCTCTTCCGGGCGCTTTCATGCGATGCCGTATTTATACATCTCGAGGCTTTTCCGTTCGGGCCTCCGGTAATGGAATGGCTGCTGGCCTTCCTCGGCAAGAAGATAATATATGACCTTGACGATGCTATATATTTGAGGACCGCGAGCCCGACTAACAGTTTCCTGATGCGGCTGAAGTGCCCCTGGAAGATACCGAAGATAATCGGATTGAGCAGGCATGTCATAACCTGCAACGAGCACCTCCGGAAGTATTCGCTTGGATATAACCGCAATGTGACCGTAATACATACTTCGGTGGATACCGACAGGTTCAAGCCCGCGGCCAAAGCGCCTTCCGGCGGCATCACGATCGGATGGATAGGAAGCCACAGCACCGCGAAGTATCTTGAGTCGCTTAAAGGCGTGTTCGAGAGACTGGCAAAATACAGGTTCAGGTTAAAGGTCATCGGCGCGTCGCGCAGGGTCTTTGAAATTGCGGGCGTGGATATTGTATATAAGGATTGGGAGCTCGACGGCGAGATCGGCGAGTTCCAGTCGCTCGATATCGGCGTCTACCCGCTGCCCGACGACGAATGGACGGCGGGGAAGACCGGGTTCAAGACCATCCAGTATATGAGCGTCGGAGTGCCGTGCGTCGCCTCGGACGCCGGCCCTAACCGCGCGATCATCGAGGAAGGCCTGAACGGATTTTTCGCGAAAGATGACGATGAATGGGTCCTGAAATTGTCGGGGCTCATGGATGACCGCGGCCTCAGGGAGAGGATAGGGGCCGCAGGAAGGAAGACGGTGCTTGAGAAGTATTCACTGGAAGTTAACGCCCCGAAGATACTCGGCATCATCCGGAACGTAGCGGGAGTGATATAGATATGTGCGGGATATGCGGCATAATAGATATTAAGGGAGATCCGGCCAAAAAGGATGCTGTCGCGGCGATGTGCGATGCGTTGAAGCACAGGGGGCCGGACGGCGAAGGCGTTTATTTGAGCCCCGGAAGCACGGCATGCCTCGGCCACAGGAGGTTGAGCATTATTGACCTGTCCTCGTGCGCAAGCCAGCCGATGTCGAATGAGGACGGGTCGGTCTGGCTGGTATTTAACGGCGAGATCTACAATTTCCGTGAATTGAGGCCCGGACTCGAAGATAGGGGCCACCGCTTTAAGTCGCATTCCGACACCGAGACGCTTGTGCATCTTTACGAGGAATACGGCGAGAGGTGCGTCGACCATCTCCGCGGGATGTTCGCATTCGCGATCTGGGATGACAGGAAGCAGATGCTGTTCGCGGCGAGGGACAGGGCGGGCAAGAAACCTTTCCTCTATTATTATGAGTCCGGAAGGTTCGTCTTTTCCTCGGAATTCGCGTCGCTGCTCAAGTCCGGGATGGTACCGAAGCATGTGGAGCCGGGCGCTATCGATCATTATATGAACTTCGGGTATATCCCTGCGCCGGATACTATTTTCAAGAAAGTCCACAAGCTTCCTCCAGCGCATATCCTGACCGTAGGAAAGTCAGGCGTGAAGATCGAACGTTATTGGGACCTCGATTATGCCGGGAAGATAAATATCAGCGAAACAGAAGCCGCCTCGGAGACCTTGAGGCTTCTGAGGGAAGCCGTAAAGATGAGGCTTTACAGCGATGTCCCTCTCGGAGCTTTCCTGAGCGGAGGGATCGACTCAAGCTGTGTGGTGGCCGTCATGAGCGAGTTCACGAAGGTCAAGACCTTCACGATAGGTTTCGATGAAAAAGATTACAGCGAGCTGCGGTACGCGAAGGAGATATCCCGGAGATTCGATACAGAACATCATGAATTCATAGTAAGGCCGAAAGCGCTGGAGGTGCTGGAACTGCTGGTCGAACGGTACGGCGAGCCTTACGCGGATTCCTCGTGCATACCTACGTATTACGTGTCGCGCGAAACCCGTGCGTTTGTCACGGTCGCATTGAACGGGGACGGCGGGGATGAATCCTTCGCCGGATACGAACGCTATCAGGCGATGAGCGCTGCGGAAAAGATGGGCAGGTTAGGTTTGAGCGGCTCGGCGCGCGCGCTGGCATGCGTACTGCCCGATTCGACCGACCAAAAAAACATCTTCAGGAGGGCCAGGCGCTTCCTGTCGAATGCCGGCCTGCCGGCCCAGGAAAGATATTTCAGGTGGGTGGGCATATCGGGAACGCTTTCCCTGGGGAGCCTGTATTCGCCCGGGTT
>JBAZFE010000029.1:0-13049 GCA_041653555.1 Candidatus Omnitrophota bacterium | reverse complement strand
CAAGAGTGGGTCATTAAAAAGGGGAGATGATATAAATGGATATTACTAATGGGGTTAAAAGAACGGTTCTGCCGTTTTTTTGTGTTTTTCTCACTTTTAATTTGTTCTTTATTATCTCATTATTTTATTTTTCGGGAAGCACAGCCCACGCTGCCACAGGCGCGGGATATGCCGATGATTCCGTTGAAGCAAGGATAATCGCGGAAGACTTGGCAAAGCAGAAGAAAGTCGAAAGAAAATCCCTCGTTACAGACCTCTTTGCCCAGGCGAAGGCAGACTACGACGCAAAAAACTACGAAACCGCACAGCTGATGTTCGAAAGGGTCGTCCAGATAGACCCCAAGAATAAGTCGGCGATCCACTATATAGAATTATGCAAGGACGGTATGGCAAAAGATGTCCCCGGGACGGTCACCGGCTCTATGGTGAAGAGGGGCAAGGCCAATTACGCGAATAAGCAGTATTCCGCCGCTATAGCTGATTTTGAGACCGCGTTGGCTTCCAGTCCGACCGATGAGGAAGCAAGGGCATGGCTCGCAAAGGCCCGCAGGGCGGAAGAGTTGTACGCGAGGGAAAAATCCACTAAAGAAGAACGCAAAGATATAGTTAAGGACAGGAGCGTCCTCAAGGAAGAGATAGATACTTCCGAGCAGGCGGCATTAAGGGATGTTGACAGAAGCTGGCTGCCCCCGGCTGCTCCGGTAAAGGAGGAGCTGCAGGTCGAGGAGGTAATATCCGAGACCGAGAGGGCCGAGCAGGAAGCCAAGAAGGCCTTGATAGATAAGATGCGTAGTGTTATGGTCCCGGCCATCTCCGTTACGGATGCGGATATACAGGACCTCATACGCCAGCTCATGGAGATGACGGGCGTTACGATCGTGGTCGACGAGAGGGAGCTTGCGAGCCTGACGAAGGATTCTCCCATCAAGATATCGCTCAGCACGGCTACGCCGATGCCGCTGCTCGACGTGCTTGACATAGCTTTCAAGACGACCCAGTTAGGATATAAAGTCGAGCCTAACTATGTATATGTAACCAGCAAACGAATGAGGGATATAGAGGACCTGGTCACCAGGACATATAAGCTGAAATACCCGGAACGTAAGACAAGGGAAGTTAAACTGAAGGAATTTGAGGCCAAAGAGGCGGAATAAAAATGAGAAAAAATCTCTTTCTTTTCGCCGTAGCGTCCCTTCTGATGCTCCCGCGGATGGTATCAGCCGAAGATCTTACGGTTGCGGCCTACCTGAAGGACAGCCTTCCGCCGCAGGAAGGCAGGAAGATAACGTATAACCAGTCGTCAAAACTGCTGACGGTCACCGATACAAAGTCTAACCAGAACCTCATTAAGAAACTTATCGAGCAGTTCCAGGTCGGCCCGAAGCAGGTCATGATCGAGACCAGGTTCGTTGAAGTCGACGTAACGGACATCCTCGATATCGGTATTGAATATGATTTTTACCATCAGGGCCATACCAGCAATAAAGGCCTCAGGGGCGCGTCTGTAGGGCCCGGAGAAGTGAGCTGGGATACAAGCGCTACGGATGTTTTTCCTCTGTCGGGCGGATATGCCGGACAGTTGATGTTGTATAAGATCCTGCAGGGCGGTGATTATTACCTGGCGAATTTGAGGGCATTGGCCGAGCAGGGAAAGGTCAACCTCCTTTCGTCGCCTAAGATAACGACGGTTTCCGGGCAGATGGCGAATATCCAGGTAGTGAGGACCCAGCCGTACGTCTCCGATTTTACCCTGGAGAACATAGGGACGGCGGAAGACCCTATCTGGAGCTACAAGCTGACCCTTTCCGAAAAGCCGATAGGTATATTCCTCGAGGCGACACCGTATGTTACCGAGGGTTCGAACACGATAACCCTTGACCTCCATCCCGAGGTAAGCATCATGAAGGACCAGGTCAGGATATCAACGCTGACGACAAGCGGCGAGACCGGAGAGCTCGGTAATGTCACTGCCGCCGGTACCGTGGCATTGATCCCCGACGATCTCGGTTGGCCGGTTGTCGATGTCAGGACGACGCAGACGAGCGTGGTTGTCGAAAGCGGGCAGACTATAATATTGGGCGGCATGATAAAGGACGAAGATACGGTCACGAAACGGAAGATCCCGGTACTGGGCGACCTTCCCCTGATCGGGAAGGCCTTCCAATATGATTACAAGAACCAACGCAAGAAGAACCTCCTTATCTTCATCACCGCGAGCATCATCAACGCCAGAGGGGAGGTAGTAAGGTGAAGATAATGAAAAGATCTCTAATATACCTTTCGATGTTATTGATCGCGGGGATGTCTGTGGTGTTCGTGCCCGTGTGTATCGCTGAAGATGCCGCGCCCGCGGCCGAAGCCGGCGCCGAAGAGACGGTGTCCGCGCTGGCCAGCGGTGAGGCCGATACGATACAGGATTACCTGCAGCAGGCTTTACCGGAGAATCCGGAGAGGAAGATAGTCCTAGACCAGGTTACGGGCGTGCTTACCGTTACAGATACACCCACCAACCAGGCTTTAGCCAAGGACCTTATATCGCTCTGGGATACCGGTCCGAGCCAGGTAAAGATACAGGCCAGGTTCGTGGAAATAAATGTGACCGACATAGAAGAGCTCGGGGTCGAATGGGCCTGGATCAGGGAAAACAGGGAAGCCGAGAAGAACGGGCGTTTCAGCAATATGGGCGTTAACATGATGACCAACTCTTTGCTGGACAGGAATTCCGATAACACGGAGAATGCCAGTGTATTCGGCCTCTCTAATGAGGCAGCGGGCCTTGACCTTCAGTTGGGTACTTTCACGGCGGCGGGTAATGCCGTACGGGTGCACATTAAGGCCCTGGAGGAACAGGGAAAACTGAACCTGCTTTCTTCACCGACAGTGACGACGCTTTCGGGCCAGATGGCGAATATCCAGTTAGCTAATATCGTTCCTTACGCTTCCGATTTCACTAGGACGAATATCGGCACGTCCGGAAGGCCTATCATGGTTGAGGTCTACAAGGTTGCCGAAAAGGTAACAGGGATAATGCTGGAGGTGACCCCAACGGTTGCCGGCGACAGCAATGTGATCACTATGGATATCCATCCGGAAGTCAGCATGCTGGCTACTGATGTCGGTACAGACGGACAGGTACCTATATCCGCCGCAGCCGAATTTCCGGCCGGCCTGGGATACCCGGTAATAGATACGAGGACGACGCAGACCTCCGTGGTCATAAAAAGCGGAGAGACGATAGTTATCGGCGGCCTTATAAGGGAGCAGGAGGAAGTCACAAAGCGGAAGGTCCCGGTACTGGGTGATATTCCCGGCCTGGGCGAGTTATTTAAGACCCATCATTCGACCATACAGAAGAAGAACTTGCTGATATTCCTTACGGCGACGGTGCTCAATTCAAGAGGAGAGCCTATACTATGAAACGGAGCCTAATACTTGCCTCTACGGTCCTTGCGTCGGTCATTGCGGTATCGGCCGTGTCTGCGCAGGTAATAACCAAGCAGAAGGCCGGCAGCGCCAAGCAGAAGGAAATCGTGCTTACCACGGCGGACATCAAGGATTCCTATAAGGTGATCGGGATAGTCTCCGCCCGCGGCGGAGAGGTAAATCTCGATGGTTTGAACAGCAAATTGAAGGATGCGGCGAAGGACCTGGGAGCCGATTGCGTCATAGGCATCAATTACTTCAATTACAGCGGCTATGTATACGCTTATGGCACGGCAGTAAAGCTCAAGGAATAAGAGCGGCCAGTTTCATTTGGGATTCACGCCTGATTGTATTTCCCGCACATTGCCTACACCGGAAATGTACCCATTAAAAATAGAATTGTCATATTGAGATATGTCCGATAAAAGACGGCTATTCATTATAGACGGCAATTCGTTCTGTTACAGGGCATTCTATGCCATACGCGCGCTGTCGAACTCAAAGGGACAGCCTACTAACGCTATCTACGGGTTCATAACGATGATCAACAAGATCATCAAGGATGAAAAGCCCGGCTATCTCGCGATAGCGTTCGACCTCAAGGGGCCGACGTTCAGGCATAAGAAGTTCGAGGAATACAAGATACACCGGAAGCCGATGCCGGACGAGTTGGCCGACCAGATGCCGATCATTAAGGATGTGGTCAGGGGATATAACATACCGGTATTTGAATTACAGGGCTACGAGGCCGACGATATACTCGCGACGATCACGAAACGGGCTGTGGCCGGAGGCTACGAGGTGTTCATTGTAACCGGCGACAAGGATATGCTTCAGCTTATAGGGCCGGATGTGAAAGTCTACAACGTGCACAAGGAAGGCCTTATTTACGACAAGGATGCGGTAAGTGAGCGTTACGGCGTTGCGCCCGAAGGTATAGTCGACCTGATCTCCCTGATGGGGGATTCGTCGGATAACATCCCCGGGGTCACCGGAATAGGCGAGGTCACCGCCAAGAAACTGATGGAAGAGTACGGCAGCCTCGAGAAGGTGATAAAGGCCGCGGAATCGGGAGATATCAAGTCGGAGAGCCTGCGCGGGAAGATAATCCGGTATAGGGAGCAGGCATTGCTGAGCAGGGAGCTCGCGACGGTCGACAGGGACGTGCCGATAGATATCGATCTCGAGGGCCTGGCGCTCAAAGCTCCCGATAAACAGAAGCTTTACGAGCTCTTTAGCGAGCTTGAGTTCAAGAGGCTCCTGAAGGACTATTCCTTGCCCGGGAAACAGGTCTCGGGTAAATATGAGCTGGTTGAGGACGAGGAGGGGTTGAAGCGCCTTATAAGGGATCTCTCGGGGCAGAAAGAGTTTGCGCTGGATTTTGAGACTACGGGCACGGACCCGATGTCCTGCGAGCCGGTCGGGATATCCTTCTGCTGGAAGGAGGGCCGCGCGTTCTATGTCCCGATAGGTGAAGTAAAGGGCGGTTTCGACAAAGCCGGGTTGTTCGACAGGCTTAAGCCGGTCCTGGAAGATGAAAATATAGCCAAGATAGGCCAGAATATAAAGTACGAGAAGCTGCTCCTGGCGGTGAACGGCGTAGAGATAAAAGGCCCGGTCTTTGACACGATGGTTGCTTCATATATCCTTAATCCGTCAAAAATGAACCATAACCTGGAAGACATTACGCTCGAGTACCTTGACTTAAGGAAGACGCCGATCACGGAGCTGATAGGCGAAGGCAAGAAGAGGATCACGATGAAGGAAGTCGAGGTTGATAAGGTCAGGGATTATTGCTGCCAGGATTCCGACGCGACTTTCAGGCTTAAGAATGTCCTCGATGCCCAGCTCACGGATAAAAACCTCAGCAAATTGTTCCATGAGGTCGAGATGCCGCTGCTGGATTGCCTTACGGACATGGAATTTAGCGGTGTCGCCATCGACACCGCATATCTCGGGAAGATGTCGAAGGATATGGAGAAACAGCTCGAGAAGATAACCGCGGATATCTATGAGGCGGCGGGCGCGCAATTCAACATCAATTCGCCGAAACAGCTTGCCGAGATATTGTTCGTGAAGCTGGAGCTCCCGCCGGTAAAGAAGACAAAGACGGGGCAATCGACCGATGTCGATGTGCTGGAGGCATTGTCCGCCGCGCATCCGTTGCCGGCGCTGCTGCTGAAATACCGCGAGATACAGAAGCTGAAATCCACGTATGTCGATGCGCTCCCGGAACTCGTGAACCCGAAGACGGGGCGCGTGCATACTTCATTCAACCAGACGGTGACCGCGACCGGAAGGCTCAGCTCGTCCGACCCGAACTTCCAGAACATCCCGGTTAAGACCGAGATGGGCAGGAAGATTCGCAAGGCGTTCATCGCCGGGCGCAAGGGGTGGTCGATACTTACCGCGGATTATTCGCAGATAGAGTTAAGGATACTGGCGCATTTCTCAGGCGATAGGGAGCTGCTCAAGGCGTTCGAAGGCGACCGCGACGTGCACGCGCATACCGCCTCGCTTATATTCGCGGTAAAGGAGGGCGATGTGACGCCGGAGATGCGTTCTATAGCGAAGACGGTGAATTTCGGCATCATATACGGCATGAGCCCGTTCGGGCTTTCAAAGGAATTGAAGATAGAGATTTCTAGGGCGAAGGAGTTCATAGACGCGTATTTCGAGAAGTACGGCAGCGTAAAGGTCTTCCTCGAGGGCCTTGTCGAAGGCGCGCGCCGGGACGGCTACGTAACGACTATCCTTAACAGGCGCAGGTATATCCCGGAGATCGGCAGCAAGAACAATTCAGTCAGGCAGTTCGCGGAACGCGCCGCGATCAACGCCCCCATACAGGGTTCGGCCGCCGACCTGATTAAGATAGCGATGATAAATATCCATAACGTCATAAGGGAGAAGAAGCTCAAGTCGAAGATGATATTACAGGTGCACGACGAACTTATATTCGAGGTCCCTCCGGAAGAGGAAGAGGAGATGAAAAAGCTGGTCAAGACGAGGATGGAAGATGTGGTCAAGCTTAATGTGCCGGTAAAAGTGCAGGTCAAGGCCGGCGGCAACTGGCTGGAGGCGGCCTGATATGGCTGCGAAAAAGAAACTGAAAGTGCTTTTTGCCTCGAGTGAGGTCGTGCCGTTCTCGAAGACGGGCGGGCTGGCAGATGTGGCCGGAAGCCTTCCGTTAGCGCTGCATAAAGCGGGCGCGGACGTGAGGGTCATCACGCCGAAATATAAATGCGTGAAGGTCAAGGGCCCGCAGGCCCTGCTGGCGGGGAAGGTGCCGGTATATTTCGTCAAGAACGACGCGTATTTCATGAGGGATAACCTCTATGCCGGGAAGTCGGGCGATTACGGGGACAACCTCGAAAGGTTCGCCTTCTTCTCGAGGCGCGTACTCGAGACGGCAAAGGAGATGAAATTCAAGCCTGACGTGATACACTGCAACGACTGGCAGACCGCGCTTGTGCCGGTCTACCTGAAGGAAATATACAGGCCCAAGGATAAATTCTATGAAGGCATAAAGACCGTGCTGACCGTGCACAATATGGGCTATCAGGGTATTTTTTCGAAAAGCGAATTCGAAAAAATAGGCCTCGGATGGGAGTATTTCACGATGCACAGGCTCGAATTCTACGATATGCTGAATATACTTAAGGGCGGCATTGTCTTCAGCGACCTGATAACGACGGTCTCGCCTACCTACGCCCGTGAGATACAGCAGGGGGAGTTCGGTTACGGGCTCGATTCGCTGCTGAAGGAGCGCAGGGATTCGTTGTACGGCATACTTAACGGCATCGACTACAGCGAGTGGCCGGCAAAGCCGGCGGGAAAGCGCAGGGATAAGGCGTTACTGCAGAAAGAGGCCGGCCTCGAGCAGAAGGACGGGATCCCGCTGATCGGAGTGATATCAAGGCTTGCCGACCAGAAAGGCCTGGACCTCATCGCGCAGATGATCAACCAGATGCTGGATCTGGACGTGCAGTTCATACTCCTTGGCACCGGAGAAGAGAAATACCACAGGCTCTTCGAGGATATGCGGCATAAATTTACCGGAAAGATATCGGTAAATTTGAAGTTCGATGATGCGCTTGCGAAGAAGATATACGCCGGCTGCGATATGTTCCTGATGCCGTCGAGGTACGAACCGTGCGGCCTGGGCCAGATAATATCGTTGAGGTACGGCACGATACCGGTAGTCCGCAATACGGGCGGTCTTGCGGATACGATAAAGGAATTCGACGTAAAGACAGGCGAGGGAAACGGCTTCATGTTCGAGAGGTACGACCCATGGGAGCTGTTCGACGCGGTAAAGCGGGCCATAAGCGTCTATAAACAGAAGAAGCTCTGGGCAAAGCTCGTATCCAACGCGCTCAGCTGCGATTTCTCTTGGGACAGGTCGGCCGGGGAATACCTGGCATTATACAGGAAGCGGGCATAGGCATGGTCATAGTCGGCGTTACCGGGAGCATCGGGACGGGCAAGACTACGGTCGCAAAGATGTTGCGCAGGCTGGGCGCAGTCGTGATAGATGCCGACGATATAGCCCACCGCGCGATGGAGCCCGGCAATCCGGCATGGAAGAAGATCTCCTCGCGTTTCGGCAAGGGCATATTGCGGGATGACGGATACATTGACAGGAAAAAACTCGGGGAGATAGTATTCTCCGATAAGAAGGAGCTGAAGAAGCTCTGCGATATATTGCATCCGGAAGTATACAGGCGGATGCGGGTGATAGTAGGCAGGACAAAAAAGGCGGACAGCTCGGCGCTGGTGGTGCTGGACGTCCCGCTGCTGCTCGAGACCGGCGGCCGGAAGCACATAGATAAGCTTATCGTTGTATCGGCGCCGCGGAATGTGCAGCTGGAAAGGGCATGCAGGAAGTTCAACCTAGAGCGCTCCGCGATATTGAGAAGGATCAGGGTGCAGATGCCGCTTAAAGATAAGGTCAAGGAAGCCGACCATGTGATAGATAACGGCGGCAGCCTTATTTCAACGGAGAAACAGGTAAGGGCTATATGGAAGAAGCTGGCGGGAGCGTAAACTGTCCTCATAAGATAGAGGATATCCTCGGCATTCTTAACGCGGAGATATCCGGCTCCAAGGAAAAAAGGACGCTTCCTGCCGTTATGTTGCTTCTTATTGACATAGATAATCTCGAAAGGGTGAACCGCTGGTACGGCAGGAGCGCGGGCGACGATGTCCTGGGCGATATATCGCAGCTGCTCAGGGATAAGTTGAAGGCCGGCGACCTGCTCGCCAGGTTCGGCGGGGACGAGTTCCTTATGCTCCTTCGCGGAGTCACGCTGAAGGACGCAAAGGAGCGCAGCAAGGAGATCCTGGAGGCGGTAAAGTCCCGCGATTTCGCCTCGGATAAACTGCGGGTCTCGGTATCCGTCGGGATAGCGCATTATTTCTCGTTCGCTTTCTCGGGAGATGAATTGCTCGGATGCGCCGTTGAGGCGTTGGCGCTTGCACAGAAAGAGGGAGGAACATTCAAGGTATTTATGGAAGAGGAGGAATGGGATGAAAAGTAGCAACGAAGAGACAAACGGAAAACAGGCAAGTAAAGAGGCGAAAGAGGGCGCCGAGACAACGAAGGAATCGTCCGGGCCGATGTTCAATATCGCCAAACTGAAGAAGATGACGATCCAGGAGCTGACGAAGGCCGCTAAGGACTTGAGCATGAATTCCATTAGCGGGCTCAAGAAGCAGGACCTGATATTCAAGATACTCCAGGCACAGGCCGAAAAGGAAGGGTTCATGTTCGGCGAGGGAGTGCTCGAGATCCTGCCGGACGGGTTCGGGTTCCTGCGTTCGTCAAATTACAATTACCTTCCGTCGCCGGACGACATATACGTGTCGCCCAGCCAGATCAGGAGGTTCGACCTGCGCACCGGCGACACGGTGAGCGGACAGATCCGCCCGCCGAAGGAAGGCGAGCGTTACTTCGCGCTTTTGAAGGTTGAAGTAGTCAATATGGAGCACCCGGAATCAATGAAAGAACGGACATTGTTCGATAACCTGACGCCGCTTTACGCGAACCAGAGGTATGTGCTCGAGACCGAGCCCGACGAGATATCCATGAGGATAATGGATATGCTCACGCCGATCGGCAAGGGGCAGAGGGGCCTTATCGTAGCGCAGCCTTACAGCGGCAAGACGATACTGCTGCAGAAGATCTCGAACTCGATCATGAAGAACTATCCGGACGTTGTCCTTATAGTCCTGCTGATCGACGAGCGCCCCGAGGAGGTTACCGATATGCAGCGTTCGGTCAAGGGCGAGGTAGTCAGTTCTACGTTCGACGAACCGGCTGAAAGGCATATACAGGTCGCCGAGATAGTGCTCGAGAAGGCGAAACGCCTCGTGGAGAACAAGAAGGACGTCGTCGTCCTGCTCGATTCGATAACCCGCCTAGCGCGCGCGTATAATACGGTCGCGCCGCACAGCGGGAAGATCCTGTCGGGCGGCGTCGATTCGAGCGCGCTGCATAAGCCGAAGAGGTTCTTCGGCGCCGCAAGGGCGGTCGAAGAGGGCGGTTCGTTGACGATAATCGCCACGGCGCTCGTGGATACCGGAAGCCGGATGGATGAAGTCATCTTCGAGGAGTTCAAGGGAACCGGTAACATGGAGTTGCAGCTCGACAGGAACATGTTCCAGAAGAGGATCTATCCTGCCATAGACATAAAGCGTTCAAACACAAGGAAGGAAGACCTGCTGCTCAAGGAAGACGAGCTGAAACGCATCTGGATACTGAGGAAAGTGCTTAACGAGATGAATTCGGACGAGGCGATGGAGCTTCTGGTTGACAGGCTTGGCAAGACCAAGACTAATGCCGAATTCCTGATGAACATGCAGCAGAAATAACATAAGGAGAGTAAGATGAAAGAAAAGATCCACCCGAAATACGAGATGACCACGATAACCTGCGCGTGCGGGGAAGTCATACACACGCGTTCGGTGAAGCCGAACATAAAGGTCGAGATCTGCTCGAAGTGCCACCCGTTCTTCACCGGCACGACGAAGCTGATGGATACAGCCGGCAGGGTAGAGAAGTTCAAGAAGAAATACGGCAAGAAGTAAGAGCGGCCGGGGACATCATAGATGTTTGAAGCGTTAGAGACGCGGCTCAGGCGTTACGCAGAGCTTGAAGGGCTGGTAACCGATCCGAAGGTGATAGCCGATTCGTCCGCCTACCAGCGGTATACGAAGGAGCTTGCCTCCCTGAGGAGCATTGTCTCCGTATACAAGGAGTACAAGAAGACAGGCGCCGATATCGCGGAGCTCGAGGAAGTCCTGGATAAAAAGACGCAGGATGCGGAATTCGCGGAGCTAGCGAAAGAGGAGCTGCTTACGCTGAAGAGGAAGATGCCGGGGCTGGAGAAAGAGATAGAAGATCTCCTTCTTGAGGACGATCCCGACGCGAACAAGAACATCATCGTCGAGATCCGCGCGGGGACCGGAGGCCAGGAAGCCTCCCTATTCGCCTCAGACCTCTTCAGGATGTATTCGAAATATGCGGCAAGCCAGGGATGGGCGGTGGAGATGCTCAGCTCAAGCTTATCGGAAGCCGGCGGGTTCAAAGAAGCGGTATTCGGTATAGACGGGACCGGAGTGTACCGGAAGATGAAATTCGAATCGGGCGTGCACAGGGTGCAGAGGGTGCCTGCCACTGAAGCGTCAGGCAGGATACATACTTCAACGGTGTCGGTTGCGGTGCTTCCCGAGGCCGAGGACGTTGACATAAAGATAGACCCGAAGGACCTCAAGGTGGACGTATTCAGGTCTTCAGGCGCCGGCGGACAGTCGGTCAACACGGCCGATTCCGCGGTAAGGATAACGCACCTGCCTACCGGTGTAGTCGTGCAATGCCAGGACGAGAGGTCACAGCTAAAGAACAAGAACAAGGCGATGAAGGTACTCCGCGCGAGGCTCCTTGACAAGGCGGTGACCGAGCAGCACGATAAGATCGCGAAGGAGCGCAAGACCCAGATCGGCACCGGCGAACGCAGCGAGAAGATCCGGACCTATAATTATCCGGACAGGAGGATCACCGACCACAGGATAGGGTTTACGGTGCATAACCTCGAGAACGTGCTTGAGGGGGAGCTCGAAGAAGTGATAATGGAGCTTCTCAAGCAGGAAAAAGACCTTAAGTTGAAAGAGGCGAAATAAATATGGATTCCCTGGAGCAGCTCGCGTGCTGGGCTTTTAATTGCGACCGCACGCAGTTATATATGGGGGAATATGAGGCCGATGATGAGAAGATCGAGGCCTTCCACGAGGCACTGGATTCGTACGCGCGCGGCATTCCGGTCCAGTATATAACGGGCCTTGCGGAATTCATGGGATTTGAGTTTGAAGTGAATTGCTCCGTCCTGATACCGCGGCCGGAGACCGAGATCCTGGTCGAGAGGGTCCTCACGCTGATCGAGAGGGAAGGCATGGAGAGCCCGCGCATCCTGGACCTCGGGACAGGTTCAGGCGCCATAGCTGTTAGTTTGACAAAATTGAGCCCGTCCTGTAAAATACTAGCTTCCGATGTCTCCGAGGAAGCCCTGGAGGTAGCCCGCGGGAATTCAGCCGCAAACGGCGTAGTCGATGGCATAGAGTTCGTCAATTCGGACCTTTTTAAGGGGATCCCGGATAAGACAAAGTTCGACGTGATAATATCGAACCCGCCGTATATACCCAGCGAGGATTACGATTCGCTTCCGCTCGAGGTCAAGAGCGAGCCAAGATTGGCGCTTGACGGGGGGCCTAAGGGGCTTGAATTCTACGGTAAGATAATCCCGGAGGCTTGCGGCAGGCTCAAGAAAGGCGGTTTCCTCGCGCTTGAGATCGGCTACGGGCAGTCAAAGGCGGTAAGGGGGATCATCGAGGGTTCGGGCGCGTATTCTCAGGTGGACGTGATAAAGGATTATAACGATATTGACAGGATAGTATTCGCTAAGAGGCGCTGATATCTGAATGGATAAGATCGTAATAGAAGGGCCGACGAGGCTGAGGGGCGCGGTAGAGGTAAGCGGCGCGAAAAATTCCGCCCTGCCTATTATGGCGGCCGCGCTGCTGACGGATGAGAAGTGTGTGATAAAAAAGGTGCCGCCGCTGCGCGATGTCCACACGATGGTGAAGATATTGCGCAACCTCGGGGTCAGGGTCCAGTTCGAGGACAGCCGCGCGGTGATCGAACCGAAGGGGTACAAGAACCATATTGCCCCGTATAAATACGTGAAGGAGATGCGCGCGTCTTTCTGCGTGCTCGGGCCTATACTCGCAAAGCATAAGATCGCGCAGGTATCCTATCCCGGCGGATGCGCCATCGGCAACAGGCCGGTGGACCTGCACCTTAAGGGCATCAAGGCGCTCGGGGCGGAGCTTAAGATAGAGCATGGTTATGTGCTGGCCGAAACGAAGCAGTTAAAGGGCGCCCATATATTCCTCGGAGGCGCTTTCGGGTCTTCGGTATTGGCGACGGATAATGTCATGATGGCGGCGACGCTGGCCAAAGGCAGGACCGTGATAGAGAACGCGGCCTGTGAGCCCGAGGTGGTGGACCTCGCGGATTTCCTCCTGAAGATGGGAGCGAAGATAAAAGGCGCCGGCACGCATCTCATAGA
>JBAZFE010000028.1:0-13376 GCA_041653555.1 Candidatus Omnitrophota bacterium | reverse complement strand
TAAAAATCATACTCATACCTTAATATCCCCAGCCAAACCGGGCTCGAGACAGGGACGAAGAACAACCTGCCGGCCATCTTCAAAAAACCCGTCAGCCCCAGCCTGCTCATTTTTATCAATGACGGCGCCCGGGCATCGATCCATTTGATCCCCTTCTTCTCGATCTCGCCGATAGCCTCTTTTGTCGCCGGCGTATCGCTGCGGTCCAGGTAAGCGACTATGTCAAAACCGTCAGCATTTATCGTATCCATCCAGAAATCATGGATGTGGCTCGGGTAATACTCGGCCCAAATGGCGGGCCTTATATCTGAAATGCTGCCTTTTACCTTAGCCGGCCTTAACTTGCATGAAACATAATATACTAAATGGTAAAGAGGCTGCACATAGTATTTCAGGCACGTCATCGGGCCGAACGAGCTCACGGTAACATAGCCCCGGCTGTTATAAAAACGGCAAAGCAGGTAACTGAGCGGGTGCCCTTTTAAATATATGACATTTGTTTCGCCGGCATTCGCTTTCCCCGAATCGATCTCTGAGGCTGCCATCGCTCCGAATATGGCCTTGCTTTTAAGGATCCCCGCGAGATACGACTTCAGCATATCCTTGAACCTCTTCGTCTCATAAGGGATATGCCCGGAGATGAACTCCTCTATGCAGCCGTTGAGCTCCCTGTCGACCCTGTAGGTTAACGCAAGGCCTTTCGCGTCCGCCTTGTGGAGCGTCAACTCCACCGGGCGGAACACTCCTCTTACCCCCGCCCTCTCCATGATGCCGATAAGCCTGGCTGCCGACGGACAAACCTGCGACCTGTCGTAATTAACCCTTATATCCGCAAACCGGCTTTTAAGCGCGAATAGCAGGACGTCCGCTATGCCCGCATTCTCAGCCCAGATTATCGTTATATTGCTTTTATCCAATACTAATCCTGCCTGAAACCGCGGAAATCAACATTCTTGTTCAGGTAAAGGTTCTTTGCCTCTTCTATCATCGCGGCCGTCTTCTTCCGGTAGTAGTTTTCCATGAGGCGTTTATTCGCTTCGAACAGGGCCATATGGTACTCGTCATCGGTCATATCGGTAAAATTGACCGCCATCAGGTCGGAATTCATATGTTTGTTCTCATAAAAATCCTCACAATCCTTCAGGAGCCCTTTCTCGATCGCATGATAATAGAGCGCGGAACCCGGATACGGCGTGACCGGGCGGATCGTGCGCAGCTGCGCGCCGTCATCGTACTTCAGCAGGAACTCGACGCCTTTCCTCAGCGTCTCGGCGTTCTCCCCTATATTCCCGAAAATAATATTGAAGCCGGGGCTTATGCCTTCCGCAAGGGTGGCTTCGATCCCGTTCACGATCTGTTCGGTCGTCAGCGCCTTATGCATATTCTTCAATATCCGGTCATCCATAGCCTCGATGCCGTAATTTATGAAGGTGCAGCCGGACCTCTTCATGAGCTTCAGGACATCCCGTTTCGCGTAATTCAGCCTGCCGTTGCATAACCATTTAATATTCAGCCCCGACTTAATGATCGCCTCGCAGAGGCTTGCGGTCCTCTGGACCGACGACATGAGCAATTCGTCGCTGAATGAGATATACGTGACGCCGTAATCCCTCTTCAGCAGGTTTATCTCCTCGATGATGGCCTCGTCGCTGCGCGGGCGGAATCCCTTATCCATCCTGTAGCAGAAATTACAGCTGAACGTGCACCCCCTGCCCGATAATAACGGGATGACGAAATCACTGCTTGTGCTGTGCGGCATCCTTAAAAGCCGGTAGTATTGCATCGGGAACATGCCGTACGCCGGCAAAGGGATGGTATCTATATCTTTTATGAGCTCCCTTTTTTCATTGACCGTCACCTCATCGCCTTCCCTGTATGCGATCCCTTTTACCTTGCCCGGAGACCTCCTGCTCGAGACCGCCTCCAGTAATTCCACGACCGTTATCTCGCCTTCCCCAAGGACGGCAAAATCCGCCTTGGTCTTCCGCAGGAAATATTCCGGCTCCGGAGAAGGGCCGTGGCCGCCGATTATATAGACCGGCCTGTTCTTCGAGCGGTTTATCGCGTCCGATATCTTCAGAAGTTTCCTGTACTGGTAGTATCCGGCGATCACGCCCAACCCGACAACATCAAACCTGTTCTTATCCAGGTAATCGGTCAGGTGCTCCTCCGGATAATGGTTCATATCCTGGTTATAGACCGTCACGTCGTGGCCGTTCTTCGCGAGGACAGCCGCTATATAGGCGAGGCCCTGCGGGAACCAATGGATATACGAATCGTTATCATAGACTACTAACAGTATTTTCATGATGGCCTCTCAGACCAGCCTTTTGAATCCGGAATGCGCCGCCGGATAAGGATAGATCTTGTTTATGTTAGAACTCCTGATGTACGGTGACAACTTCTTGAACGTATCATCCAACGCGCCAAGATACTTATCCACATCGTTCGCGCTGTGCGCATATGTCGCATAGAAAGATTTTGACGTAAGGAACCCCTTTTTGAGCATCTGGTCCGCGATCGCGGTATGGACGAGCTGGTTATCGGCGGCGTCGATCTCCCAATGGCTTAAAGGCGGGATCCCGGAAATATGTATCTTGATGCCGTGCTTCTTGCCCAGGTCCGCCCATCCCCTCTGGATCAGGGTCCCGGTCTTTACAAGGCGGGCGCCGACATCCAGCTTTTTATGCTTCCTCAGCGTAGCCAGCGCCGCGGACGGCCCGATCCTGTCCGTCCAGTAGGTGCTGCTTATGAAGGTCTTCTGCGCCGAAGACATTATCTTCGCCTTTCCTATTACGGCTGACATCGGATAGCCGTTGCCCAGCGCCTTCGCCAATACGGCGATATCCGGGTTGACCCCGAGCTTCAGGTGTATTCCCCCCGAATTCACGCGCAGTCCGGAGGTCACCTCGTCGAACACGAGCGGGATCCCTTTCTCCTGCGTGATCTTCCTTATGCCTTCCAGGAAACCTTTATCAGGCCACGTACTCCGCACCGGCTCCATCACTACGCCGGCTATCTTATTGCCGTACTTATCCACCAATGACTTGAAATACCCAAGGTCGTTATATTTGAACGGCACCGCCGTCCCTGCAAGGCCGCGCGGGATCCCCGCAGGTTCAAGGCCCGGCAATAACTGGCCGTCGAGGGCTGATGATGCGGCAAGGTTTGCGGATATGTACCAGTCATTCCATCCGTGGTAGCCGCAAAACAGTATCTTCTCCTTACCGCTGTAAGCGCGTATTATCCTGACCGCAACAGCCATTGCTTCCCCTCCGGTCCTGGCGTACCTGGCCATATCCGCCCACGGGTGGATATCGCATAACATTTCCGCCAGTTCGACCTCTTCGGGGGCGTTCAACGTGCACATGTTCCCGCGTTTAATGGCGCCCTTTACCGCGTTGTCAACATCGGCGTCGGCATAACCCAATGTGCAGGCGCCTACGCCGGCGATGGTGAAATCCAGGTACTTCCTGTTATCCAGGTCCCATACGTTTATGCCTTTGCACCTGGAATAATAGGCGGGCCACCTGTCCGGCAGGAACATCTCGGGCCGCTTTGAAAGCAGCTGCGTCCCGCCGGGGATGAGCCTTTTCGCCTTACGATAATGAGCGATCCCCTTATTAACGGCCATTTTTTTCTATCTCCGGTAATATCTCCAGCGCAGCAATATCTTCGTCGAGGTCATTGGGGAATTTTTCCCCGCCTGCCGCCGCCTTGATAAAAGCGTCCAGTTCATCCACATACATATCTTCCGTGATGTTCTTGTTATACCCCTTCGCCGCTTCGCCCAGCGCGTAGCTGCGGTCATCCCAGGTTTTTTTCCTGGCATCGTAGATCCTCACGATATTCTCATCCCATCTCCAAAGGACCTGCCCGTATTCCATGTTTAGTATAAGGCTCCTTGTGGCGTAGCGGGAGACGACGTCCACGTTCAGGATCCCGTATACCTGGTTGCCGAATTTCATCGCTATAACGTATGTATCATCTATATCCGCCCCGACATCCATGGTCTTGCCGCAGAAACCTGTCACCTTTTCCGGAAAACCCGCGACAGCCGTCAACCATGCCATTTCAAAAGGGACTATCTCCCTCGCGGCGCCGGTTATCTTATTGCTCACATAATACTTTTTTACGTCCTCATACGGATGCCAGTCCGGAAGGTACTGTCCGCTATGGTACGTAAAATTCGTCAATTTGCCGTAATCCCCGCCCTTTACTATCCTTATTATTTCTTTTATCGCGGCATGGTACCTCAAAGTGCAGGACGGCGCTACAAGGACCTTCTCCTTCTTGGCCATCTCATTGAGCTCTTTCAGCCTGCCTATCGTTACGCTGGCTTCCACAAAAACCGGTTTCCTGTTCTTTATGGCCAGCTCGATATATTCGTCATGTTTATCGGGCGGCGTGGATACGATAACCAGGTCGAAGGAGCCGAGGCCTGTTTTCCTGACATCATCCGTCGTATTGACGCCGTACTTCTCCTGTGCTTCCTTCCTCCTGTCCTCCCTGAAATCGAACCCCGTAACATCGCCGCCGGAAATGCCCAGCGTTTTAAGGCAGCGTATCCGCCTCTTTCCCATGGACCCAAGGCCAACCTGCAATATCTTCATCTTCCCCTCAACCTTTCTTTTAGCACGGCTTCAATGCAGTAGAAATCGTAAATATCATCTATCTCATAATTCTGCCAGCGTTCTATAAAATACGGCATGGTCCTCTTCTGGTAAAACGTGAGCTTATCCTCCAGCGTCTTTACCTTCGACGCGTAGATCACCCCGTAGGGGAAATAAGCTTTCGGGAGCTGCTGCCTGCGATAAACGTTCCTCTTTTTCATCTTGATCAACGGAGCTACATAGCCGCCGGTTATCGTCTTGGCGATGAACGGGCTCTCCAGCCTTATTTCTCCCACACTGACAAGGGAGTCGGCCCTGGAGGAGTTGTCGACCAGCTTCTTTATTGCGCCATCGAGGTCGCCGGCCGCCCTCAACGGTGAGGTAGGCTCGAGCAACACAAGGTAATCGTAATCCTCGCCCTTGGCGCTGAAATATCCCAGGGCATGCAAAATAACGCCTATGCTGCTTGCCTTGTCCGTTGCCAGCTCATCGGGCCTCATGAACGGCACGGGCGCCCCGTACTTTTTTGCGGCCGCGGCTATCTCCTTCGATTCGGTGCTCACGACCACTCTGTCGATATACCGGCTCGCCAGCGCCTGTTCTATCGACCAGGCAATCAATGGCTTTCCCGAGAGCATCCTGATATTCTTCCCCGGCAAACCCTTGCTCCCGCCGCGGGCCGGGATCAGCGCCAGTATCTTTTTATTTTTATACATGTTTAATGTCGTAAAAGCGCTTTTCCAGGGACCGTAACTTCCCCGAATTTTTAATAAGCGCGTTCACTATCCTCCCTGCTGTTTTTCCGTCACCGTAAGGGTTCTTCACCGAACGGCAGGACTTTGCGAATGAAGCTGACAGGGCCTTCCTGATCGCCCTGGTTATCTCCGATGATACGGGGCCGCAGTCGATGACGCTATCCGCCCTGATGCGCCCCCGCTGGCGCGAACCTATGTTGACCGAAGGCTTTCCGAATGACGGGGCTTCGATTATCCCGCTGGAAGAATTGCCGATAATAACGTCGGCATGCTTCATGGCCGACAAATACCTCAACCTCCCCAGTGAAGCGAATGAACACGCTCTATCGCGGTTATCCTTTACGTACGAATCGATAAGCCCGGATATCTTCCTGCTGCCGGGATCCGCGTTAGGCATCGTAAATATCAGCCCGAGCTCCCCGAACGAATCCAATGCCCTTAATAATTCGCGGAATTGTTTCCCGGCATCGCCGCCATCAAGCGTCGCCGGATGGAATGTTACGAGCGCCGTCTTCCTATTGAATTTGATGCCAAGCTCTTTTTCCAGTCCCTTTTTTGAGAGCAGCTTTGCCGACCGGATATTGTCGATGCCCAGCGCGCCTGCGTTAAACACCCGTTCCGGAGACTCGCCTAACTGGATGACCCTTTTGCGGTATTCGCCGGCAGCGGTAAAATGCAACATGCTCATCTTTGTTATCGAATGGCGGAACGCGTCATCCATTGCGCCTTCGGTCAATTCGCCCCCGTGTATATGGGCGACCGGGATCTTCGCTATGAAAGCGGCGATAACCGCGGAAAATATCTCAAACCTGTCCCCCAATACCACCACGAGGTCCGGTTTAAGCCGCGCGAAGGCGCCGGCGAACCCTGAGCAGCCCAACCCCACCGACCTGCTTATATCGGCCGGGGTGTTACCCGGGAGCAGCATCTTCACTTTTTCGTCGATCTTAAAGCCATCCTTCTCTATCTCACGGTACGTCAGGCCGAATTCCGGGGAGAGGTGCATACCGGCGGCGATTACCTGCAGCCGGAGCGCCTTTGAAGCGCGAATCCTGCCCAGCAACGGATAAAGGAGCCCGTATTCCGCCCTGCTTCCCGTGACGACACAGATCTTTTTTTTCATAGCCTTATCAACTCATCCCGTTTAAAGCTTCTCTTCGCCTTCCTGCCGATGACCCTGTCCCATTCCATGGGGCTCATCCCGTTGCCCGGACGCTTTACGGCCAGGTTTTCCGGACAGAACGCCTCTCCCCTGGCTATACGCCTCGCCGCGACGATGCTCTTCCTCGCGATGACCCTGTTCCCGGATTCCGAGGGAGAAGGCCTTTTTACGCCGTCCCCGAGAGCCTCTTCAATATTCCTTATCGCCCTAACCATTGCGGCCAGTTCGCCCGGCTCAAGGCTCGCTTTATGGTCCGGCCCCCTCATATTCCTGTCCAGTGTAAAATGCTTCTCGATGACCGTTGCGCCAAGCGCCGCGGCGGCAATAGGCGCTTCTATCCCCGGCGTATGGTCCGAATAGCCCGCGTCGAGGTTGAGGGCCTTTTTTAAAGTAAGCATGGCTAAGATATTCGCGTCCCTGAACGGTGTGGGATATTCGCTGTTGCATTGCATAACGGTGATCTTGCCCCTCTTCGTCCCGGACGCGGCCAGGACCCTGACGGCCCGCTTGACCTCGCCCATATCGGACATTCCGGTAGAGAGTATGACCCTTTTGCCCGACCCGCCGATCTTCCGCAAATACGGGTAATTGGTTATCTCGCCGGAAGGGACCTTGATGGTCTTCACGCCGAGGCGGCACAGGAAAGACACGCTCTCCTCGTCATAAGGGGTTGAAATGAACTCTATCCCCCTCTTCGCGCAATGGCGCTTCAATGCCTTATGGGCCCTATCGTCCAGCTCCAGCTTTTTAAGCATGTCACACTGGGACCCGGACCTTCCCGTCGACCTTCTCTGGTAGGCGGCCTTCGGCGCGTGCGCGCACGCCAGGCTCTCGGCCTTGAAGGTCTGGAACTTGACGGCATCGCAGCCGGCCTTCGCGGCGGCATCGACCATCTTTATTGCAGTTTTAAGCGAGCCGTTATGGTTCACGCCTGCCTCCGCGATAATAAATACTTTACGCATTAGGCTCCCTCTCATTGCACGGGTTCCCGTAGGCGACGACGCCCTTCCGGATATCCTTCGTGACTACGCTTCCCGCCCCTATAACGGCCCTTTCGCCGATCTTAACTCCCTGGATGACAAATGCCCCTGTGCCGATATGGGAACAGTCTCCCACGCTTACCCCGCCGCTAAGCACTGAACCTGAAGCGACATGGACATGATCTCCTATCACGCAATCATGCTCTATGATGGCACCGGTATTAATTATGCAATTATCACCGACCTTAGAGCCTGCGTTAATGATCACGCCGGGCGCGATGAAGTTCCCGTTCCCCAATGATGCATACGATGATACGATCGCGTGGGGACTGACCAGGTTCGGGAATTCAAACCCGGCATTTTTTGCGAGGTCATAAAGCTTTACGCGCAGCCGGGGATCCCCGACGCTGCCGACCGAGATGAAACAGTATTTGACCCCCGCCTTGATAAAACGCGGCAGGTCTGGATCGGTGCCGTTGACCTGCACCCCGAGGATCCTTTCTCCGATGCGTTCCTTCTTATCTATTATTCCGGCAACCTTAAACTCTTTCGAACGCAGCAGCAGGTCCAGGATCACCTTACAATGCCCGCCGGCGCCGACAAGAAGTATTTTCTTTTTCATGCCTCGAACCTCTTCAGCATCTCCTGCAATGCCTCAAATTGCCCCATATCAAGCCATGACTTCTCTGATACCGGATATACGCCCACCTTCTCATTTTTTCCGATATAGTCGCTGATGAGGTCAGTTATGTTATAGAACCTGTTCCTGGGTATGTCATTGAGCACGGACGCGTCCAGGATATACATTCCGGTATTGACCAGGAAGTCGTATTCCGGTTTTTCCCTGATATCCCTCAGGACACCGCCGCTCTCGATCTCGCACACCCCGTAAGGTATCGTGAAATTCTTCATCGAGCTGACAAGGGTTATCTTGTTCTTCCTCTCGCGGTGGAATTTAAGCATATCGGCGTAATCCGCCTCTATAAGTATGTCGCAATTGCTGACGAAGAACGTCTTCTTTATCCTGTTCTTGAGCAGGTGCAGGCTCCCTGCAGTGCCAAGCGGTTTGCCCTCCAGGACATAGTTGATCTTATATTTGTGCTCGAAATCGCTGAAATACGCCTTGATTATATTTGATTTATAATTCAAGGAAAGGTAAAAATCGCTGCATCCGTAATCGAAGAACTTATTGATGATTATCTCTATAATCGGTTTATCGCCGATCGGCATCAACGGCTTCGGTAGGACTTTAGTGAACGGGTGCAGCCGCGCGCCCTCGCCGCCGGCCATAATGACTACCGGAAGCTTCAGGGACCCGAGTTTCTTCGGGTTGTTCTTAAAAAGATCTATCCATGAGAGGGAGGCGATGACCCTCTTTTCTCCGTCGACCACCGGCAGGCATTCTACCTGCCGCTTAAGCATCAGGTCCTTCGCGTCTTCCTTCGCGAACCCTTCCTTTATGGTCAGGGGGCGGCGGTTCATCGCGTTCGCCAGGCTGTCGTTCAGGCTCTTTCCCTTAAGGATCCATCTCCTTATATCACCGTCCGTGATCGTACCGGCTATACCGTTGCGTTCGTCAACGACGATAAGCGTCTTCTCTCCCATGACATCCATCTGCTTTAACGCCTGCTTGATCGTAGAACCGGGCCTTATCAATAGCTTCTTCAGGTTTCCCGTCATATTATTTGCCCCTCCATAGGCCGCGGATAGCCGAGGTTACGTACTTTATCTGCTCCCTCTTAAGGTTCGCGTTACAGGGCAGGTTCAATACCGTCCTCCAGAACCGGGGCGCCTTTTCTATCCTGTACGCCCGGTTCCCGCGGTACGGCCGCTGGAGATGGTTCAAATACCAGACCGGCCTTGTCTGGATGCCCTTTGCCTGTAAATGCCTCATGACCGCGTCCCTGTCCATGCCGAATCCCTTCTTCTCCACAATAAGCGAATAGAACCAGTAATTAGGCGATGTCCCTTCGGGCGTGCCGAGGATCTCAACGCCGGCTGTCCCCTCGAGCATTCTTTTGTATAACGCGTAATTGCGCTTCTTGGCCTTAATGAGGCCCTCGAGCCGCTCAAACTGCGCCAAGCCCAGCGCCGCCTGCATGTTGGTAAGCCGGAAGTTATACCCGACCTCTTCATGCACATACCGCACGGGATCGTCCTTCGCCTGGTTGGCGAGATATCTCGCCTTTTCGGCCAGGGCAATATTATTGCTTACTATCATGCCCCCGCCGCCGCTCGTTATTATCTTGTTCCCGTTAAATGAATAGACGCCAAGATCGCCTATAGTGCCCGTGGACCTGCCGCTATACGTCCCCCTGGTATAGGACGCTCCGATGCTCTCAGCAGCGTCCTCGATGACCTTCAGCCGGTATTTCTTAGCTATGGTCATGATCCTATCCATGTCGCACGGGTTGCCGAAAATATGTACGGGGACTATGGCTTTGACCGGCCTGCCTGTCCTCTTGTTCACGAGGCCATTTGAAGCGGCTTTGCATTCCTTCCTGCAAAATTCATCTATCTTTTCGGGGTCTATGTTCATGTAGTCGTCGCAATCCATGAATACCGGCTCAGCGCCGAGATACCTGACAGCATTGACCGGGGAGATGAATGTCAGGGCCGGAACGATGACTTCATCGCGCGGCCCGACACCGGAGACCTTAAGGGCAAGGAAGAGCCCTGAGGTCGCGTTCATGCAGGCCACCGCGCGCTTAACACCGAACTTCCTGCGGATCGCGGATTCAAACTTCTCAACGAACTTTCCCGCGGAAGAGACCCAATTTGTGTCGAGGCATTCGCGGACATATTTCCATTCATTCCCTGAGATCCACGGCTCGGATAAAGGGATGCGCGCCTTAGACATTATAAAGCCCCGCTTTATACCCCTTAAGGTTATTCTTGTCCTTAAACCATTCTATGGTTTTCCGGAGTCCGGCCTGTAAGGATACCTTGGGCTCCCATCCGGTGAGATCGCGAATAAGCGTGTTGTCGCAAAGCAATCTCTCCACTTCGCTCTGCTTGGGCCTTCTCCTGCCCTTCTCGGAAACTACGGAGGCATCGGTACCGGTCAATTCCATTATCATTTCGATAAGGCCGCCGATGGATATCTCCTGCCCGGAACCGATATTGACTTCCCTGCCTACAGCTTCATCGCATCCCGCCAGGGCGATGAACCCGGCGCATATGTCGCTGACGTAATTAAAATCCCTGGTGGGATGTACCGACCCTACGCGCACCTCTTTCTTATTCTCCATCAATTGCGTGATAACGGTCGGGATGATCGCCCTTGCGGATTGCCTGGGGCCGTATGTATTGAACGGGCGCGCCGTAGTCACAGGCACGCCGAACGACCTGTAAAACGATTCCGCCATCTTATCCGCTCCGATCTTGGATGCGGAATACGGCGACTGCCCCTGCAACGGGTGCTTTTCGTCTATTGGGGCATAAAGCGCGGTACCGTAAACCTCGGATGTCGAAGTGACCACTGTCCTTCCTGTGCCGTGTTTGCGCGCGGCCTGCAATACGTTAAGCGTCCCTTTGATATTCGTCTCGACATAACTGCCGGGGGCATCGTAGCTGAAAGGGATACCGATCAGGGCGGCCAGGTGGAATATGCAATCCGCGCCTTTCGCCGCGGATGCGACGCTCTGGTAATCCCTGACATCCCCGGCTACGACCCGGATCTTATCGAGCTTCCTCTTCGGGAGCGTATCCAGCCAACCCCACGAATTGAAGGAATTATAATATACGAAAGCCGTAACGTCGCTTCCGCCGGCTGACAGGGCCTCAACAAGGTGGCTGCCGATAAAACCGTCGGCTCCGGTCACGAGAACTTTACGATTTTTTAAGTTCATGGGGTATCCTCTTTTTTTCCTCTAAGATCTCTCTCAATGACCCGGACCCGACCTTGAACAGGGAACGGTCTTCCTCATCTGCCAGGCCGAACGTAAGCAGCACAGCCTTTCTGACACCATATAAATACAGGCGGTTCCTGAAAATAAGCATCTCCCAGAACCTCTCCCCGAACAGGTCTATGGCCCTGTCCATGATCAGGTCGCGTTTGCGGAAACTTTGTGTGAAAGGCGGCCTTTTCCACCCGTGCATTTTAAGCCAGTGGATCCTGTTCGATTCCATTATCTTCCTGTACCATAATTTCACCCTGGACAACGGCTCTTCCGATACATTTATATATTGCCTTGAATCCGGGTTGATATCCGAGACCTTGAGCAGGTATTCCTCCTCATCTTCCACCGTCTTACCCAAAAACCCGTGGTAACGCAACAGCTCGTAGCATGGCGTTCCGGGAAGGGCCTGGAGGTAATTGATGCTTAGCGCCGACGGGTAAGGCAGGCTGTCCGACACGCTTTTAACGAATTCCGTCGTCTCGGCTATTGTCTTGTCGTTCTCGCCGGGCATGCCTATGACCAACTGGATCACCGTATATACGCCGGCTTCCGCGCATATCCTGGCGGCGGACAGGTTCTCTTCCCTATTCGCGTTCTTTTCCATTACGCGCAGGATCTTATCGCTTCCGCTTTCCATGCCAAAATACAGGGCGGTAAGCCCCGCTTCCTTAAGCCGCATGATAACGGTAGGATCGTTCTTGATTATCGAGACCCTGACTCCTCCGACCTGAAAGAGCACATCAAGCGGTTTTACCAACCTGATGAACTCTTCCAGCCATTGCGCTGATTCCCCGAAGCATTCATCGCTTATACAGAAGAAACCGACATTATACTTATCCATCAGGTGCTTCATCGCCGAGATCACTTTTTCAACCGGTATTACACGGTACCCCTTGATCCAGCGATGGCAGAAGGTGCACCTGTTGACACAACCCTTGCTCGTGAAGATCGTAGCCGCCTTCTTCCCCCTGCGTGCGGGTCCTCGGGAACGCTCGTCGTAGGCGAAATCATATCTTGTCATCGGGTCGAATATATATTGGCCGATACCCGAGAACTTGTCCAATAGCTCGTAATCCGGTTCCTGGACCTCATCGCCCGGAATTAATTCCTCTAAACCCGTGAACTTGCAGGCATTGTCCGGGCCCAAAAAGGCGATGCCCTTGATCTCCGATAATTCTTTTCTTGCCGGGTCGAGATCGCCGTACCTCTCCAGGTGCCTGACAAGATTCAACAGGACTTTCTCCCCTTCCCCTACAACGCATACGTCTATTTTGCATTTACGTAAAATGACCTCGTATGCGGCAGCCATGTTCCCGCCGAGGATTATCTTTGTCTTCGGACTTGTATTTTTGATCATATCTGCCAGGTCTTTAGTATACCGGTATCCGGTCGAGACGACGGCGCTTATCCCGACGATATCAAATTGCCCCGCCCTGAAATATTCCGAAAGCTCTTTAGCCGTGGGCCTCTTGGCGTCGATATCATAAAATTCCGGCGCATAGCCTGCCTTAGCCAGGACGTTGCACAACGTGGTGCAGGCAGCCGGCGGAAAGGGTCCCGGCTTGTCCTGGATCGCTATATTGCAGAGCAGGATCTTCGTCTTTATGCCCCTTTCCCCATCAGCTTCTTGAGCGGCGCCTTCATGATCCTGGCCGCAGCGCTCCTGAAAAAACTTCTCCTGCTCGCGGCCTTCAGGTATTTAAGCACCCTGCCGAACTCCCCGGCAGACACATCTCCGCGTACCCGCAAAGACGTTTCCCTCTTCCGGAAGACGGCCCTTACCTCATCGTCGCCGCTCACGAATTCGAAACCGCCGCATTCCATCACATATTTCAGCGACCGGAGCGAGAATTGCCATGTATGGGCGTTTTGGAACATCCCAAGCGGGTCGCTATTGCATATATTTTTTACCCACCAAAAGGTCCCCGGCACCGCGACATAAAGGTAACATCCGGGATTGGTTA
>JBAZFE010000027.1:0-13484 GCA_041653555.1 Candidatus Omnitrophota bacterium | reverse complement strand
TGACTCCTTCGGGGTTATCAGACCCGCGATAGCGGCGGCGGCGAAAGATTTTATCACGTCGCCCGGTATGAAAGGTATGGCTCCCATCCATAATATCTCGGACACTCCCGGCGAGCGGCCCGTCACCGCATGCAGCCATACGCCAAGATATGCCGAACCTAACGCGAGTATCACGGCGCTGGAGGCCAGCATCAGCGTAAGCAGGGGCAGGAACCTCCTCGCCTTCGCGAAATTATCGGTGATATATCCCATCGCGAACGCGACGATGACGAACCCGGACAAATATCCGGCCGTCGGCCCGAGGAACACTTCAGTCCCGCCCTTGAATCCGGTGAATACCGGCAGGCCCGCGGCACCGAGCGTCAGGTAGATCATCACGCTTATGCCTCCCCAGACATTCCCCAGCAGGACGCCCGCGAAGATAGCGCCGAACGTAGATCCTGTTATCGGCACAGGGGTCCACGGCAGCGGTATCCGCACCTGCGCGAGCAGCGCGATGACACCTGCCATCGCCAGCGAGAGCGCCAGTTTTTCAGCCGACGCCAGGTGGAACCTCCAACTGAATATCCCGTACCTTGCCTTCAGAAAACCTTCGTTTATCGAGATCGCGCGCATTGTCTACCTCCGTTATTATTGTTGTTTACAAGTATACCACAGGGACGGTTCTTAAGCCAATCGGAAAACTGTCCCCTATAATAATTCGCTCGAGACGGTATCGCAGAACAGGAATCCCCGCCTCGTCAAAGATATACCGCATATTTTCTCGGCGGGGACGCTTCGCAGCCCCCTTGACTTCACGTATTTAATCAGCCCGGCATCCTTGAGCTTGCGCATGGCGTCCGGCTCGAGTTCCATGAGGTCGTAGCCGGTCATCTCCTTGAACCATCGGAAGTTTATGCCTTCGGCGGTCCTTATCTTCACGGCGGCGGTCTCCCTGGCCTTTCGTTCGCCTGCGAGCCTCTCGGAGGAGGTCGTCGTGCTTGCGCCGGAGGAGGCCCTCTTGATATATTCGTCCACGTCCGGCAGGGTCTTCTTCCTTATGCCGTCGATGTAGGAGACGGCCGAGGCCCCGAGCCCGATGTACTCCTTATTGTCCCAGTAATTAAGGTTATGCCTGCAGGTATAACCCTTCCTCGCGAAATTCGAAACCTCGTAATGCCCGAAACCGTGTTCCGGCAGGAAGTCCATCACGTAAGAATACATACGCGCTACGCTTTCTTCCTCGACCGGGACCGCATTGCCGTCGGCCTTCGCCTTATAGAGAGGCGTCCCTTTTTCATAGGAAAGGCAGTAACAGGACAGGTGCGTCACCGGAAGCCCTACCGCCTCCTTAAGTTCCGCGGCGCACTCCGCGAAGGTCTCGCCGGGAGCGCCGAATATCAGGTCGGCATTTATGTTTCTGAACCCCTTCTTCTTTGACGTGAGCACGGCGTTCCTGGCCTTCTTCGCGTCGTGTATCCTGCCCAGCTTGGCGAGCTTTCCGTCCCGGAACGACTGCACGCCTATACTGATCCTGTTGACGCCCTCATCCAGGAACAGGCTTATCTTGTCCGGGGTAAGGCTTTCGGGATTCGCTTCGACGGTGAACTCAGCGCCTTTCCCCGAATATCTCCTGAGGCTGCGCAGCAATTTTTTCAGCAGCGCGGTCCCGAGGACCGTCGGCGTCCCGCCCCCGATGAATATCGTGGAGACCGGCCTCTCGATCTTCCCTACCTGCCCGCATATCACGTCTATGTAGGCCTTTGCCGCTGCGCCGTCATATTTCACGCTGTAGAAATCGCAATAGGCGCATTTCCTCGCGCAGAACGGGATATGGATATATAAGGATACTGCTTGCATTTTCGCCTGCCTGTTATATAATTGTAAACCAAATAATACTATTGAGGTTTACAATGCGTATACTTGCTTCGGCGGCTGCTGCCGCCCTGCTCATCATGATACCAGATATCGCCGGCGCCGTAAACTTCTATGACGGCGCGCGGGCGCCGGACGGGCTGTATTTCCTCACCTACTCCTCCGTTTATACGGCGGGCAAACTGACCAAGGCCGAGGAGCTCCTGCGTTTCTGCTATTATTCCCACGACTTCGTCGCGACGGCGCTGCTGCCGGCCGGCGGCGTCAGGGTGGGCTCTGAAGGCAAAAATTCCCGCGGCCTCGGCGACGCGACGGCCGGCGCGGGATACTTCCTGCCCATAAAAGAAGTCGACGTGCTTCCCATGCTGTTCGTCAAGATTCCTACGGGCGAATACGCCTCCGATAAGAGCACGAACTACGGGACGCACCAGGTCGACATCAGGCCCGTCATATTCTTCAGCAAGACGATAAACGATTTCAGCGTGGATGCGGCGGTAAAATATTTTTTTCGGCTCGAGAACGACAAGGACATCGCCCCGGGCGACGAGCTGCACCTCCAGTACCTGCTGGGTTACAATATCGCGAAGAACTTGAAACTCGGACCTTCGGTGAACTGGATGATGAGCAGCGAACGCAGGACGCTTTCGGTAGGCGGGGATATTTACACGCGCATAAGGGGCATGAGTTTCTCATTTACGTACCTGTACGACACCCATGCCGAGAACGCGCCCAAGGGCCAGTATTTCCAGCTGAAGAGCTGTGTAAAATTCTGACCGGGCCGGTCCTCCCTATTCCAGGACTTTAAACCACCTGAATGGCGCGAGGTCTACAAGCCTGCGGTAAGCACGGCTGCCATGGAACTTTGTCCACAGCCAGAGCCTGAATACGCGCGCAAGCAGGACATGCGTCGGTTTATATCCGCGGTAGACGTTGTAATTGAACCACAGGTAATTCTTTTCTAGGGCCCTTGCCGGCAATCCGGGCAGCAGGATGTTGGCCTTCTTGCTTTCGAGCTCTTCCGCAAGGGGTTTTTTATAAGGCCCTTCCCAGCGCAATACGCATAGAGGTCCGTCCCGGGATAGGGATAGAAGATGCTGACAAAATGCCAATCCGGACGGCATATCCTGTTAAGCTCGACCGTCTTATTTATGTCCTCCTCCGTCTCGTCCGGCAATCCCATAATGCTGTTAAGGCATACCTCAAGGCCGTGCCTTCTCGCCGCTTCGACGGCGGCTGTCATATCTCCGTCGGAATAATCCCGCCTGAGCAGTTCCTTCCTGATCCCCTCGCTGCCCGATTCCAGCCCAATGTTCACATATTTGAAACCGGCGCGGCGCTCATTTCCGAGAATAGGCCGTCAAGGTCGGCGCCCTTCGTGATCCTTATATTGGTTCCGTACGAAAGGGCCCTCTTTTCCGGAAGATTATGGCCTTTCAGCTTCGAGAGGAATTCATGCGCCCATTTGCCTCCTGACGCCATGCTCTCCATCTCGAAATAGACGGTATCGTGCGCGGGAAGATCAGAACAGCACTCCTCAAGTTCCGCGATTATGTTATCCGGCGACCTGAACCTTACATAATTACCCGGAGCCAGCTTCTTTACGGCATGGTTGCAGCAATAGGCGCACTCGAACGGGCATCCCCTCCCCGCAAGGATCGAGTATTTCGTCCCTGCCCCTTCGTCTATCCACTCCCGCCATATTCTCCTGTCCGGGAAGGGCAGCGCATCCAGGTCCTGCGCAAACGGCCTTGCGGGATTTCTTCCGATAGAGTCCCCGTTTTTTATCCAGAGGTTCATTATGCCCGAGGGCCTTTGCCCTTTTTCTATCTGGCCGGCGATCTCCGCGGCCGGCGCCTCGCCCTCGCCTATGCAGATGGCGTCAAACGGCCCCGCAATTGCCTCCTCGGGAGCCAGTGAAACATGCGTGCCCCCGGCAAGCAGGTAGATATCCGGGTATCTCGATTTTATGTAGCCTGCGATCCGGGATATGAATGGGAACTCGAGGGTCACCGCGCTCACGCACACTATTCGCGGCTTGAATGCCCGTATCGCGCCGTCGACGGATCTTTCGTGCCCGCGGTCGACCCTGTTCAGGACGAGGAGTTTTGTATCGTGGCCGCGCTCCTTCAGGCAGGCGGAAATATAAGAGACCCCGAAGCTGACCTGCTCCTGCGTATGCAATGGTTTTTTTGTTCCGCGGACATTATACAGGGAGTATATAAAAAGGATGTTCATTGCACTTTTTATAACATTTTCCGCCCCGGGTTTCAAGTCTTATTGAACCTCTTATGTATTTGTAATATAATACATTACATCGATATGCCTAACCCATTCTCTCTATTAGTTAGCGTCAGGAACTGGCATGAGCTGATATTCGCCTTTGCCCTGGTAAACCTCAAGCAAAGACACAAGCAGAGGTATTTGAGGGCCGCATGGGCCGTCATAAACCCGCTGCTCACGATGGCCGTATTTACGGTCGTCTTCTCGAAGGTCGCGGCGATCCAGTCGGAAGGCGTCCCGTATCCTCTCTTCGCGTTCTGCGCGATAGTCCCGTGGATATTCTTCTCGTCTTCAGTGGGTTTCGCGGTCAGCTGCCTCAATTCGAACTTTAACCTGATAACGAGGATCAACTTCCCGAAGATAACCGTGCCACTCGGCTCGATCCTCGCCACTTTCTTCGATTTCCTGATATCTTCCGCCCTGCTGGCGGCGATGTTCGCGCTCTACGGGCACCCCATAGGGATAAACGCGCTATACGCCATTCCCGTCTTCATGGTGCATATGATGCTGACCGTAGGCGTATGCCTGATGGTCTCGGTGCTCAACGTCTATTTCCGCGACATTCAGAGCGCAATGCCCGTGATACTGCAGGTCTGGATGCTCGCTTCCCCCGTCGGATACCCGGTCGGAATGGTCGGAAAGGGATTGCTGCCGTATTACTTCCTGAACCCGATGGCCGGCATACTCGACGGCTGCAGGAAGGCGCTGCTGCATAACCACACGCCCGACCCGCTTTCTTTCAATATCGCCGCGGCAATATCCATCGCGGTATTCCTGCTCGGTTACAGGGTATTTAAGATGAGCGAAAAGAACATAGCGGACATCATAACGCCATGAAGGCCGTAGTATTCGAAAAAACCTGCAAGAGGTTCCATAAGAGCGAGTACTATTTCAGCAGGAGCGACTACCTCTGGGCGCTGAATGACGTCTCCTTTTCCGTCGTCAGGGGCGAGGCGGTCGGCATCACGGGGCCCAACGGTTCCGGAAAGACGACGCTGATGCGCCTCATCGCGGGCATAACCCGGCCAACAAGCGGCAGCGTCGCCGTGAACGGCAGGGTCGTCCCGCTTATCAGGGTCGAGGGCGCGCTTAATTTCAACCTCAGCGCGAGGGAGAATATCTCCCTGCTCGCCGCCGTATTCGGGATAAAGAAGAAGGCCGTCAGGAAGATCTTCGGCGATATCGTGGATTTCGCCGGCATACGGGATACGCTAGATATGCAGATACTCAAGCTGTCCCACGGGATGATATCGAGGCTTTCTTTCTCGATCGCGGTCCACATAGACAGCGATATACTGCTTATAGATGAGGTCCTCGCCGTCGGGGACAGCAGCTTCCAGGAGCAATGCTTCAAAAAACTCTCCGAGTTAAAAAAACAGGGAAAGACGATATTCTTCGTCTCGAACGACATTGAGAGCATTAAAAAGGTCTGCGGCCGAGTCATCGTCATGGAGAGCGGAAGGATAGTCAGCGATGGCGCCTAAATTCGAGATAGTCTTCCCGGCATACAACGAGGCGAAAAGGCTGAAGGAATTCCGTACGGTCGAAAAGTACGACGAGTATTTCGCCAAGCGCTGCGCGCCCGGGGATTATTCCATACTGGTCGTGATAAACGGCAGCACCGACGGCACCGCTGAAGCCGTGCGCGATACGGCGAAGGGTTCCGGCCGCGTAAGATATATCGAGATACCGGAAAAAGGCAAAGGTTTCGCGCTTATCGAAGGCCTCAAGCACGTGACGGCCCCGCTCATGGTCTTCGCGGATATCGACGGCTCCGCCGGGCCCGAACAGGCGGAAAAACTTTTAAACCTCGCGCAGGGGCAGGATATAGTCGCGGGCTCCAGGAGGATGCCGGGCTTTCGCATAACCTTCCGGCCTCCGCTTGCCAGGAGGGTAAACAGCGCGCTTGCGTCGTTCGCCGTAAGGCTTTTTACCGGCCTTCCCGTAAGGGACCCTTTCTGCGGGCTCAAGGTATTCAGGACGGAGCAGCTTAAAAAAATACTCCCGTCGTGCAAGGCGGGCGGTTCCCTGATAGACGTTGAGGCACTCAGCGCGGCGCGGCGCGCGGGAATGGCAATAAAAGAAGTCCCCATAGAATGGGGCTATACGCCCGGCTCAAAAGCTTCGATCGTCACGTCCGATATGAGGAACCTGCCTGGCCTTATCCGGATAGGATTCAGGATCAGTCCCGTCCGCGCGGCCCTGCTCTTCCTACTGCTGCTGAACCTGGCCGATTTCATCAATTATTCCCTCACGGCGGCGCGTTATCCGTATTCCATAAATATCGTGGAGGGCGCGATGTGGGCATCCGGTTTTTGGTCGCGATCCATCGGATATTACCCGGACTGCAGCCAATGGCCGTACTGGCCTACGGCATATCCTCCGCTCTTTTACATCGTCGCGGGATGGATGCACAGGATAACCGGCCTCGGCCTGGAGGCCGGCCGCATAATAAGCCTGCTGTCGGCCGCCGGAATATCCGTATTGATAGCGATGAACGCCGCGAAACGGAATGCCGGGCGGTTTTGGGCGGCGGTATTCTTCATGGCGTTCTTATCTATCCATGGCGTCGCCTACTGGGGAAACCTATACCGGGTGGATATGCTGGAAGCGTTCTTTGTGTGCCTGGCTCTCTACATAGGGCTTGACGGCAGGGTCAGCGCGCCGAAGATGGCCGCCTCTTCCGCCCTGCTTTCACTTGCCTTCTTCACGAAATCCACCGTCGTTATCCCGGCGGCGGTATTATTCTTTTACTGGTTTGCGGGTGATCGTGCCGGCAATAAAAGAAAGAGGCCGGCGTTGACGGCGGTTTTATTATTCGCCGCGCTCACGTCGGCGGTGTTTTTTTCTTGGCAGGCGGCAACCGCGGGGCAGTTCGCGTTCCAGGTATTCGGAATTATGTTGAGGTTTACGGAGTTCAAGCTCAGCCTCGGCATCGGGCTCCTGAAATGTTTCATCCGTGAGACCTGGCCCCTGCTTATCGCTGTAGCGCTGTCCTTCCGCTATTATCGCGGACTTACCGGGCCGGAAAAGACCAGGGTCCTGTTTTTGTCGGCCGGGCTTGCGGGATCTATCGCCTTCATCCTGGCCGCCGGGTCGAGGATCGGCTCCGACACGAATTACCTTATCGAGGCGTATATATGGCTCCTGCTTTTGGCCGGTTCTCTAGTGTCAGCCCCCTCCGTGTCCGCGGCCGGGAAGTCGGCGGCGACCGTTTTGTTTCTTCTGTTCGCCCTGATAAACCTCCTGCCGCAGCCGGGAGCCAAGCCCCCGTTCCGGGAGGAAAAAAAGGCCAAGGATATCGCCGTGCAACTGGCGGCAGATACGGACAAATTCGTCATTTCGGAGGATGCCTCCATCGCGATACTTGCCGGCAAAGGTCCCGTATTCGAACCGTATATAATGGACCGCCTTTGGATGCTCGGGCTCTGGGACCCGTCCCGGTTTATATCGGGGATCGACAGCGGCATCTATTCGCTCGTCTATGCGGACAAGATCTGGAACTGCACAAAATACATTGACAGCCCGCTGAACAGATACTATAATAAGATCAGTATAAAATGACCCTACATGCTCTCTCGGCAAAACCCGTCCCGAATTACCTAAGCAAGGTTGCCCGCAACCATGCGAGGATATTAAACCATCGACATCTTATCGGAAAGAAGATAGCGGTCGGCCGGCTCATCGGCGCGGTCGAAAGCAAATACTACCCGGCGGAGGTCACGAAAAAGATAAGCCTTATCCTTGGCGATCTGCAGGCGGGCAGGATAAAGACCCCTGCGGCGCTCGACGGGATATACTCCCTGAACAGGCACAGCAATGTAAGGCTCTCCTCTTCCCTCTTCCGCCGCTACCTCGGCATGCTCATAGGCGCCGGCCACATCGAGATACACCCCACGGATGTCTGCGACCATGAGTGCGTCGGCTGCTACTACAGGGACCGCGGCAATGCGGTGATGCCCTTCGAGAATATAACGAAGATATTAAAGACATACAGGCCGAGGTCCGTCGTCCTCGTAGGAGGAGGCGAGCCGACGCTCTATAAGTACAAAGGGCGCGATCTCTCCGACATCGTCCTCGAAATAAAAAGGAACGACCCGTCGATACAGATAGGGCTCGTGACCAAGGGGACACACATCCCGAAGGGCGACTGGCAGCGCCATATCGACTGGGTCCGCGTCTCGATGGACGCGGCGACCGCGGAGACCTTCTTCAGGTCAAAGAAAAAGGATGTTTTCGGGAACGTGCTGGATAACTATTTCAAATATCTCTCCGGGCCGATACCCCATGTCGGGATCGGGTACCTCTTATGGAGCGGAAATATACATGAAGCGCATGAGATATGCAGGCTTATACACGGGCGCATGGGCAGGCTCCCTTCGTCATCCGCCGGCAAGGCGAATATCCAGTTCCGTCCCATGAGGCCCGGCGTAGACGTTCCCGAGAAGGTGCGCAAGAACCACGTATCTGCGGACATGATCTGCTCGCCCGAACAGGTTAAAGGGGCCATGGAGGAATTCGAGAGGTCGATCACCGAAAACACCGGTCTCTCCGATTTCATACTGTATCACACGAACTGGGATAAGGTCGCGGAAGGCAACGGCCTCCGCGCAGGCAAACCTTTCGACAAGTGCTACTACTGCCTGGCTTTCAGGATCTTCCGCCCCTCGGGAGAGGTCTATCCGTGCTTCGTACGGGTATCCGATCCCGAATACCTGATTGGCGACCTTAACGACAGCTCCGATGAAGGGCTGATAAGGACGGGCCTGCTGCCCTTCCTTTACTTTAATGAGGCCGGATTGTTCTGCACGGAGGATAAATGCAGGATGTCGTGGCTGAACAATATCGCCGAAGACGGGATCAGGTCCGCCTCGGAATGCTCCGGCGAAACCGCGGATAGCTTCTTCTTCTAAAAATGACCAACCTCATTATCTGGACCGGCAATACCCTGATCGGCGGAGTCGATGTCTGGGTCAAGGAGTTGAAAACGCTCCTTGAAGGCAGCCGTTACGATCTTATTACTATCAGCGACGGGCATATTTTTGCCGGCAGCGAGAAGGTCGACATTTGCGTAAATTCATGGGGCCGGTGCGAAAAAGCGCTGAAGCGCCTCTCCCCTGCCGTAGTGATGCCGAACTGGATGCATCCCCTGACAGGCATATGCGCCAAACTAAATAAGGGCGGCGCGAAATTAAGGTGCCTTGGCATGCCGCATTCCGACAGCGATCGGGAATATTACGATCCTCTCGTTTGGTACGGGTCGGGGATATCGAAATTCGTCGCGGGAAGCCCTTACTGCAGGGACAAGCTTGCCGCGAGGTTTCCCGGCCGCGTTAACGACATATCGCATATACCCTACGGGATAACGATACCTTCGGAGGGGCCGGAAAAGAAATATTCCCTGCGGCCGCTAAAACTCGCATATTTCGGCAGGATAGAGCAGAAACAGAAGAACGTCTTCGATCTCGCGGCGCTCGCGGCCCTCCTGGATGACAAGGGCGTAGATTACTCGCTCGACATCATAGGCTCAGGCCCCGATAAAAGGGAGCTCGCCTCCAAATTTGCCGGCTCGAAGAGGGTCAGGCTGTCCGGGCAGGTGCCCCACAGGGAAATACTCGCCGCGCTTACCGGATATGACGCCTTTGTGCAGGTCTCGAAGTACGAGGGTTTCGGGCTCAGTATGATAGAGGCAATGGTAAGGAAAATCATACCCTGCGTGACAAAGGCATCCGGCGGCGCGTCGTACCTTATAAATAACGGGATGAACGGGTTCACCGTCGATATAGGCGATATGGGAGCGATGGCGTCGGTATTAAAGCGGATATCGTGCATGGGGCCGGGAGAAGCCACCGCGATAGGCAGCGGCGCCTACAGGACCGCCGCCGGTAATTGTGATATCGGCCGCACGAGCGTTGAATTCATGAAGGTACTGGACGCCTGCATGGACAGCCCCGGACGCGAATGGTCCCGCGGCGGCACATATATGATGCCCGGAGGATGGAGCTCCGATTATTTCCGGCTATGGAAAAAATTAACCTGGTAATCTGGACCGGCAACGCCCTGACCGGCGGGGTCGACGTCTGGGTGAAAGAACTCAGGCGCTGCCTGAAAGACAGCCGGTACAATATCGTCACGATCAGCGACGGAAACACTTTCGCCGGCGGCGAAAAGGTCAATATCTACATCCATTCGTGGGACCAGTGCGCGAGGGTGCTGGGGCGCCTCTCCCCCGCCGTCGTGATGCCGAACTGGCGCCATAAATTATTCGGCATATGCGCGAAACTGAACAAGGAAGGTTCCCGATTAAGCTGCCTCGGCGCCTGTCACGCCGACAGTGCCGAAGAATATTACGGGCCTCTCGCCTGGTACGAGTCCGCGATATCCGGGTTCATGGCCGTAAGCGGCGGATGCGCGCGGACCCTGGCAGAATATATCCCCCGGAGAAAAAACGATATAGAACTGGTGACCTACGGCATTACCGTGCCCGCACGGGAAGATAGGCAATGGGCGCCAAGCCCCCTGAAGATGGTCTATTTCGGCAGGATAGAGCAGAAACAGAAGAACGTCTTCGATCTCGCGGCGCTCGCGGCCCTCCTGGATGACAAGGGCGTAGATTACTCGCTCGACATCATAGGCTCAGGCCCCGATAAAAGGGAGCTCGCCTCCAAATTTGCCGGCTCGAAGAGGGTCAGGCTGTCCGGGCAGGTCGAACACGCCGAACTCATGAAGATGTTGCGCGGTTACGACGTCTTTGTCCAGGTGTCATCATTCGAGGGGCAATCGGTAAGCATGCTTGAAGCGATGGCGACAGGCGTTATCCCGTGCGTGACGCGGGCTTCCGGCGGCGGCTGGCGCATTATCGAGGACGGCAGGAACGGGTTCACCGCGGATGTCGGCGATATGGAGGCCATGGCGCTGGCCATCAAGGAGATATCCGGAATGGACATGGAACGCGCGGATACCACCGGCAGGGCGGCCCGCAGGACGGTGGAAGACGATTTCGATATCACAAAAAATATATCCGCCTTCACAAAACTGGCGGATAAATGCTCGAAAAGCGCCGGCAGGCAATGGGCTCACGGGGACATATACGATATGCCGGGCGGATGGAGCCTGAATTATCTACCGAAAAATGAGATCGCGGGCATCGCGATGAAAACGGCGTTCAGGTTCATGCCGAGAATAAGGCTCAGGCACCTCGTGCATCGCCTTAAAAAGGGCGCTAAATGAAACGGGCCATATTCACCCTATACCCTTATCCGAAACAGGGCGGATGTTTCCGGCAGCTGTCGCTCGCGGTAAAAGCGTTTGCTGATAACGGCTGCGAGGTGCACTGCCTTTCGGCTAAGCCTTTCTTTTCCGGGAAACAGCCCGGTATTACCTTCCACAGGTTCCCTTTCTATTGCGGCAACGAGCTGCTCTTCTATACCGTTTTTTACGCGGTCAGCCCTCTGCAGGGCAAAGATCGCCTTATTGATGCAGGGAAGCATGGAGCATCTGGTCAAAAGTAAACGGCTGGCCGCACCTGCCTCGTTACTGCTGAGGATATACGGATATATCGGTGTCAGGGCTGCCGGACGGGTCCTCGCCGTGTCAAAGGACCTCGCGGACAGGTCCCGCAGATATTACCGCTTAAAGAAAGACATCGGCGTCTTCCCAAATTATCCTATGCGTTCCGAGACAGGGGACGCAAAGATCATCGACCTGTGGAAGGAATTCGGCATACCGAAGGGAAGCTTTGTTATCGCGTATGCAGGGTCCCTTATCCCGAGGAAAAATATCGGTTATTTGCTAAGGGAGTACTGCGCCGCCTCCCTGCCCGGAAAATACCTTATACTGGCCGGGGACGGAAGCGAGATGCCGCGCCTTAAGGGGCTCGCGGGATCGCTCGGAATAAGCGGCAGCGTCGTATTCGCCGGCGCGCGGTGCGACAGGCTCGATATCGCGTGAAATCCACAAACCTTTTCGTTCTGCCATCGCTGCATGACGACTGCCCGCTCGCGCTCCTGGAGGCGCTGGCGCTTGGCACGCCGTGCCTGGCGAGCCGCGCCGGCGGCATCCCGGAGATAATGCGCTATGACGACCTTATGTTCGACCCGCTCGCGGAAGGCTCATTTGCGGAAAAGATGGACACGGCCGCACGCGATAAGGAATACATGCGGCATATTGGGAATCTCTGCGCGTCGTTAAAAGAAAGCTGTAAAAAAGACTGGGCGGAAGAGGTGCTATCCCTTCAATAATTCTCCGCCAACACCTCATAATACGGCTGCGGATGCTTGCAGGCCGGGCATTCATTCGGGGCTTCCGCGCCCTCGAATACGTATCCGCAGTTCCTGCAGTGCCACTTGACGGATGTTTTCTTCTTGAAGACCTCGCCGCCGGCTATATTGCCCGCGAGTTTCCTGTACCTGGCCTCGTGGAACCGTTCGACCTTGGCTATCTGCTCGAACGAGCGCGCGATCTCGGGGAAACCTTCTTTTTCCGCGGTCCTGCCGAAATCGGCATAGAGCGTCGTCCATTCGAGGTTCTCCCCGGCGGCAGCGGCCTCGAGGTTAGATTTCGTGTCCTTTATCATGCCTGAAGGATAAGCGGCGGTTATCTCGACATCCCCGCCCTCGAGATACTTGAAGAACACCTTAGCGTGCTCCTTTTCGTTCTCGGCCGTCTCCAGGAATATGGCGGATATCTGTTCGTATCCCTCTTTTTTGGCGGCGCTTGCGAAATACGTATACCTGTTCCTCGCCTGTGACTCTCCCGCGAACGAGGCCAGCAGGTTCTTCTCGGTCTTCGTCCCCTTCAATGATCTTCCCATCTCCATTACCTCCTATCTACGGGTTGAGCGTCCTGTCGCGAACGCTTCTATGCTGAACGCTATTACATACAATACGAGGCACCCCATCACCATAAATTTTGAGAGCGGATATACGGTCCGCCAGCCCTGGTCAGCCTTCCTGAGTATCTTGAAATCGGTGACGTACACGACCTCGCAGGCATGTGAACCGGTGTCGTCCCTGGACGTGCTCGATTCGCGCCAGGAACCCTGCCAGCTGCCGGTCGTATAATTGACGAGATAACCCTTCATCCATATCTGGTCGCCTTTTTCGACGCTCATAATAAGGTCTGCTATCCTGTCGTCGGCGGGCAGCACGTGGTTATTGGATATTTTGAACGGGCTGAAGTTGACCATTATCTCCCGCTGCTTCTCCTGGAAGGTCCCGAGCTTGAAATCCCAATAGAGGGTCCAGCTGCCGCTGGTAAATTTCAGGTCGCGGTATACGCCGGTGCTTATGTTGCTGCCCCAGACGACGCCTATGTCCTTGTTATTAAGGAAATCCTGCGATTCCTTGTGC
>JBAZFE010000026.1:10065-13671 GCA_041653555.1 Candidatus Omnitrophota bacterium | reverse complement strand
GGTTTCAGCCCCCGTCCGAAAATAAGCTTTAAGCGGGCGTTAAAATTGGGAGTGGAGAGCGAGTCCGAGGAGGCGTCCTTCCAGGTCGGCGCCGCCGGATTATCGCCGGAGGATTTCGGTAAAAGGTTACAGGCACAATTGCCTGAAGGCATTTCGATCAATAATATAGAGGAAATAAGTTAATGAACAAAGAGATATTGATAAACATTGAGCCGCAGGAAAAAAGGCTCGCGGTACTCGAGAACAAGGTGCTTGAGGAGTTCTCGGTCGAGAGGTTCGGAGAAAAGCGTGTAGTAGGCAACGTCTATAAGGGCAGGGTAAGTTCGGTTGTGCCGGCGGTCAAGGCCGCGTTCGTAAGCCTCGGGCTCGAGAAGAACGGCTACCTTTACCTGGCCGACGTAGTGGGTCTCGGGATGGATTTCGATTCCCTCGATAAAGAGGAAGAGAAGAGGCCGCAGAGGGGGGACCAGCGCCAGCACCAGTCTATCGACCAGCTTTTGAAGAAGGGGCAGGAAGTCCTGATCCAGGTCACCAAGGAGCCGTTCGGCACTAAAGGCGCGCGGCTTACGACGCACATATCCCTGCCGGGCCGCTACATAGTCCTACTGCCGTTCGACAGGCACCTCGGCATCTCGCGCCGCATATCGGACGATAAGGAGCGCGTGAGGCTGAAAGAGATCCTGCGCGGCCTGGACGTCCCGAGCGACATGGGTGTCATTATAAGGACCGCCGGTGTCGGGCAGACGAAACGCGAATTGGCGAGAGACCTTAAATATCTTCTGGGATTATGGAGAAAGATAAAGATCGGCGCGGCGCGCAAGTCATCGCCGTCGCTGCTGCATGAGGAATACGATTTGACGTTAAGGGTCGCCCGCGATTACCTGACCGAAGATGTCGAGAAGCTGGTAATAGACAACCGCGACGAGTACAGGAAGGTCCAGCATTTCCTCAGCGCGGTCGCGCCGCACTTAAGGGCGAAGGTCGAGCTGTACGAGGGCGATATACCGCTCTACGACAGGAAGATGATAGAGAAGGACGTAGAGAAATTATTCGAGAGGAAGGTCCCGCTTAAATGCGGAGGCTATATAGTCATCGAACCGACCGAAGGGTTGGTCGCCATAGACGTTAACAGCGGCAAGTTCACCGCCAAGAAGAGCCTCGAGGAGACCGCCTTCGCGGTGAACACCGAGGCCGCCATTGAAGTCGCGCGTCAGGTAAGGTTGCGCGACCTCGGCGGGATCATCGTAATAGATTTTATCGATATGATGCAGGCATCGCGCCGGCGCAAGGTATTCGAGACGATGGTCGAGGCGTTGAAGCGCGATAAGGCCAAGACGGACGTATCGCCGCTTTCCGAGCTCTGCCTCGTCGAGATGACGCGCCAGAGGATGCGCCGCAGCGTGGAGAGCATGTCGTTCAGGGAATGCCCGTATTGCCAGGGCCGCGGGCTCATCAAATCGGTGTCGACCGTCTCGATCCAGGCGCTGCGCAAGGTCAAGAAATTCCTGAAGGAGACCAAGAAGAAACAGGTCGAGCTGCACGCGCACCCGGAGGTCGCCTCGCGCCTTTTCAACGAGGACCGCCCGGCGATAGAGACGATAGAGCGCATATTCCACGCGAAGATAATCGTTAAGGCCGATCCGCTATTGCACGTCGAGGATATCAAGCTCATATAGGGGACGTGTCAAAAAGGGACAGGTCATGAAGATAACCGCTATTGTAGGCACCTACCGCAAGGGCGGTATCACGGATACTGCAGTTAAGGAACAAACTGAAAAATAAGCGCGCGGTCGTCGTCTCGGCCTCGGTGCCGGGACGATAGGCGTGCCCTTCATGGGCCTCGCCGCGCAAAAGCCGAAGCAGGAGCTGAATCCGCGGCACAGGAAGCAAGCCCGCCTTTTAGGCAAAAAGCTGGCCGCCATAAGAAATAATTGACACCCGCCCGGTTTTAAGGTATAATCTCACGAAATTCACTCAAATGACTTATGGAAGGAGTTTCTCTATGTACGCCGTGATACTTACAGGCGGGAAGCAGTATAAGGTCGAAAAAGGCGACGCTATCGTAGTCGAGCGCCTGACCCTTCCCGAAAAAGAAAAAGAGATAGTAATCAAAGAAGTGCTTATGGTCTGCGACGGTAAGGATGTCAAGTTCGGCAAGCCCTACCTGAAGGACGCTAAGGTGGTCCTTGAGGTCGTATCGGACATCAAGGGAAAGAAGGTCATCTCCTACAAGTACCGCAGGAGGAAGGATTCACGCTGGAAGAAGGGCCACCGCCAGCTGTTGACGAATGTTAAAATCAAGGAAATAAAGGCTTAGGCCGCAGGCCTATCCTGAAAGGATTAGGAGGAATAAATGGCACATCATAAGGGACAAGGTTCAACAAGGAACGGCCGCGACAGCAACTCCCAGAGGCTCGGGTTAAAGGCTTCAGGCGGGGAGAAGGTCACAGCCGGAAGCATCATAGTAAGGCAGCGCGGGACCCCGTGGAAACCGGGCCTGAATGTCGCAAAGGGTAAAGACGACACGCTTTTCGCCTTGAAAGATGGTATCGTTACTTTCAGCAAAACCAGATTAGTCAGCGTCCTGCCACAATAAAACAAGAAGCCGAAAGCCAAGGTGTTTGTAGATACTGCGAAGATCGAGGTCAAAGCAGGTAAAGGCGGCGACGGCTGCCAGAGCTTCTACAAGGATAAGTTTGCCCGCTACCCGGTCATGAACGGAGGACCGGGCGGCAAGGGCGGCGACGTCATAATCCTCGCGAACAACAACGTCCACACTCTCCTGGATTTCCAGTACCGCCAGCATTTCAAGGCCCACAAAGGCGAGAACGGCTCTTCCAATAATAAGAACGGAAAAGGCGGGGAGGACTGCGTCATACAGGTGCCCCCCGGGACGATAGTCAAGGATTTCATCTCAGGCCTTGTACTCAGGGACTTAAAGACCGCCGGCGAACATTTTATCGTCGCAAAGGGCGGGGCAGGCGGGCGCGGGAACATCACGAAGAAGCCCTCGACCAAAGGCGAACCGGGGCAGGAGAAGCTGCTGTTACTCGACCTCAAACTGATCGCCGATTGCGGGCTCATAGGGTTCCCGAACGCCGGCAAGTCATCGCTGATATCCGTGATCTCCAAGGCGAAGCCGAAGATAGCGCCGTACCCGTTCACTACCAAGGAGCCGGTGCTCGGAATAGTCGTACTCGACGCCGTCGGGCGCGGACCCGACCGCACTTTCAAGGTCGCGGATATCCCGGGCCTGATCGAGGGCGCGCATGCCGGTAAGGGCCTCGGAGACAAGTTCCTGCGCCACATCGAGCGCACGAAGATATTGATACACATTATAGACATGGCAGGGATCGACCAAAGGGACCCGATAGAGGATTTCAAGAAGCTTAACAATGAGTTGGAACAGTACGGCGCGGGGCTCGGTAAGAAGGCGCAGCTGGTCATCGCGAACAAGATGGACCTTCCCGAGGCGCAGGTGAACCTAAAAAAGTTTAAGTCGGCCGTGAAAAAGGATATAATACCCATATCGGCGATGACCGGCGAGGGGATAGAGGAACTGAAACAGGCGATAGCGAAAAAACTGGAAGGGCCGGATGAGGGATA
>JBAZFE010000026.1:0-10055 GCA_041653555.1 Candidatus Omnitrophota bacterium | reverse complement strand
CTGAGGTTGGTCGTTGTCAAGGTCGGGACGTCGGCGTTCACGTCGAAGTCCCACCCGATGAACAGGCGCGCCGTGAAGCATATATCCGCGCAGGTCTGCGAATTGCTCGACAGGGGGATCGAGGTGGTCCTCGTCAGCTCGGGCGCTATCGGCGCAGGCATGCACCTTCTCGGGCTGAAATCCCGCCCGAAGTCGCTTGACCACCTCCAGGCCGCCGCGGCGATAGGCCAGGCGCAGCTGATGAAGTCATACGACGAGTATTTCAGGAAACAGGGCCGCAAGGTAGCCCAGGTCCTGCTGACGCGCGACGATTTCAAGGAACATAAGAGGTACACTAGCGTAAAGAGCACGATACATACCATACTGGGATACGGAGCCGTCCCTATAGTCAACGAGAACGATACGGTATCGGTGGATGAGATCAAGTTCGGCGATAACGACACGCTAGCCGCGCTCGTCACGAACCTTCTCGGGGCTGACCTGCTCATAATCCTGTCGGATGTCGACGGCCTCTACAGCCATATCGGGAAGAAAGAGGTCATCGATACGGTCGAAGATATCAATTCCGGGATCGAGAGGCTTGCATGCGGCACCGATAAAGAGGTCTGCGTCGGGGGCATGGCCACAAAGATAAAGGCGGCGAAAGCAGTCACCGATGCGGGGATACCTATGGTCATAGCCAACGGAAAAACAAAAGATATCCTTATAAGGATCACGGGCAGGGAGAGGGTAGGGACGATATTTGCTCCCCGTTTCAAAAGGAGCCGGTCTTAAATGAGCGACCTGAAGAAAGATATCATATCTATAGCGCAGGATGCCAAAAAAGCGTCCTTCGAAATGGGTCAGCTGTCTTCCGCGGTGAAGGACAAGGCGCTTACCGCGATGGCCGGCGCGCTGGAGAAGAACAGGGCCGCGATATGCGCGGCAAATAAGAAGGACGTCAGGGCGGCGCGGTCGAAGAAACTCAGCTCCGCATTCATAGACAGGCTCACGTTGGACGACAAGAGGATAAAGTCTATGGCGGAAGGACTGAGGACCGTCGCTTCGCTGCGCGATCCTATCGGCGAAGTCATAAAGATGTGGACGCGTCCCAACGGGCTGTGGATAGGCAAGCTGCGCGTCCCTCTCGGGGTGGTCGGCATCATTTATGAATCCCGGCCGAATGTTACCGCCGACTGCATAGGCCTGTGCCTGAAGGCCGGCAACAGCGTGATACTGCGCGGCGGCAGCGAATCCATCAATTCCAATATAGCGATATTCGATGTCATGAATGACGCGGCGAAGGAAGCCGGTATTCCCGACGGCGCGATAAGCCTCATAAAGACGACCGACAGGAAAGCGGTCCATGCCTTGCTGTGCCTCAGCGAGCTTGTCGACCTTATAATCCCAAGGGGCGGAGAGAGCCTCATAAAGGAAGTCGCGAGGCGTTCGAAGATACCCGTGCTCAAGCATTATAAGGGCGTATGCCACGTATATGTGGACGAGGATGCCGACCTGAACATGGCCGAGCGCATCTGCTTCAACGCGAAGGTGCAGAGGCCTTCGGTCTGCAATGCCATGGAGACCCTTCTTGTCAACGAGGACGTCGCGGCGCGTTTCCTGCCTTCCATGATAAGGAAGTACAAGGAAGCGGGCGTCGAGGTAAGGGGATGCGCCATGACGCGCAGGATAGTCAAGGGCCTCAAGGCCGCCTCCGAGAAGGACTGGTCGACGGAATACCTCGGCCTGGTGCTGTCCGTGAAGGTCGTCAAGAACCTGCAAGAGGCGGTCGACCACATCAACAGGTACAGCACAAAACTTTCGGACGCGATAGTCACCGAGAATTACCATAACGCGGTGGAATTCCTTAAGAGGATAGATTCCGCCTCGGTATACGTCAACGCCTCGACCAGGTTCACCGACGGCGCGGAGTTCGGTTTCGGCGCGGAGATAGGCATATCGACAGACAAGTTCCATGCCCGCGGCCCTGTTGGGGTCGAGGAGCTGACGAGCTATAAATATATCATCTACGGCAACGGACAGATAAGGGAGTGACAACATGCGTATAGGCATACTCGGAGGGACGTTCAACCCGATACACACGGGGCATCTCGTACTGGCGGAAGAAGCGAGGGAGAAGCTGAACCTCGACAAGGTGATACTCGTGCCGGCTTACGTTCCGCCCCACAAGAAGGAAGAGGAGCTGGCCGAACCGAACGACAGGTTCAAGATGGTCGAGCTCGCGATAAGGGGTAACCCGGGATTCGAGGTCTCGTCGGTCGAGATAGACGCGAAGACGACCTCGTATTCGGTCGAGACCCTCAAGGCCTTCAGGCAGAAATACGGCGAGGAGGCGAGGCTCTTCTTCCTCACGGGCGCCGATTCTCTCGGCGAGCTCTATACGTGGAAGGAGATAGACCAGATCTTCAAGCTTTCGAGTTTCATAGTCGCGAACCGCCCCGGATACGACGTGTCGAAGGTCCCGAACGGCGTCGAGCATGTGACGATCACTTCGCTCGAGATATCCTCATCGCTTATCAGGAAGAAGATAAAAGAGGGCAAGTCGATAAGGTATCTTGTCCCTGAACCGGTAAGGGAATATATCATAGCGAGAAGGCTCTACAAATAAAGAGGTGGCCGCATGAAAAACTATTATTATACCCCTGAAGGCAAGTTGTTAAAGGACATACCGGTCGAGCAGTTCCGCCCCGCGCTTGCGGCTGAGAACTCGCTTCTGTGGGTCGATATGGAGGAGCTCTCCGACAGCGACATCGAGGTCCTTATGGACGTCTTCGGGCTGCATCCGCTTACGGTCGAGGACTGCATCATGGTCAACGCCCGCCCGAAAGTCGAGGATTTCAAGAACTACCTTTTCATAATCACGCAGGGCGTCAGGATAGACCCCGAGACGGCCAAGATAGGGACCTTCGAGGTCGATTTCTGCATGGGCAGGAACTACCTGATAACCGTGCACGCCGAGAAGGTCGACGCCATAGACCTGAACCTCGAGAGGGTCGACAAGGGTTCCCCGATAGTCACACGCGGCAGCGATTTTCTCGCGTATGCCATATTGGAGTCCCTGGCCGACACCTATTACCCGATAGTCGACAAGTTCGACAAGAGGGTCGATGACCTCGAGGCGGAGCTATTCAAGGACCCGACCACGAAGACTTTCAACCAGATATACCGGCTTAAGAACGACACGATGCTCCTGCGCAGGACGATAGGCCCGCAGGTCGACATGTTCTCGATACTTACGAGGGGCGATTTCGCGATGATAAGGCCCGTCAATTATGTTTACTACAGGAACGTATACGACCATCTCGTCAGGATAAACGACATAGTCGGCACCTCGCGCGATATCGTTACCGGCGCGCTTGAAGCCTACGTCTCCATAGTCTCGAACAGGCTGAATGAGGTAATGAAGGTCCTGACGATAATCGCGACCGTCATGCTGCCGTTCGTAGTGATCCCGAGCATCTACGGCATGAACATCAAGCTGCCTTTCTCGGGACATGTGATGGCTTTCTGGATAGTTATGGGCCTTACCGCCGTGTGTACGGCAGTCATAATACTTTACCTGAAAAGTAAGAGATGGTTTTAATGGATAACCTGCACCAGTTCATCCCGCTGCTTATAAGCATAGGAGTGCTCCTTTGCTTTTCGGCGTTCTTCTCGATGTCGGAGACTGCGCTGATATCGCTCAGCAAGATAAAACTGCGCCATATGATATCCAAGGGGATCAAGAACTCGAAACTTGTCCAACAGCTGGTCTCGAAACCCGAAAAACTTATAACCTCAATCCTTGTCGGCAATAACCTGGTAAATACCGCAATATCGGTAATCGGCGCGACGATATTCGTTTTTTTCTTCGGGGACGAGGTCGGAATGATAACCGCGACGATCATCGTCACGATAATGCTGCTGATATTCGGCGAGATAATACCGAAGATGTTCGCGGTACAGAGGTCGGAAAAGGTCTCGCTGGCGATAGCTAAGCCGATAAACCTTCTTGTCATAGTGCTTAACCCGGTCGCGAAGGTCTTCACGAAGCTCGGCAACGCGATAATCAAGTTATTAGGCGGCGAAGTAAAACACCGTTCCCCCCTGATAACCGAGGAAGAGATAAGGCTCATGATCGAGCTCGGTAAGGAAGAGGGCGTCGTCGGCGATGATGAGCGCAAGATGCTGCACAGGATATTCGAGTTCGGTGACACGAAGGTGAGCGAGGTCATGGTGCCTTTAGGGAAAGCGGTGGCGATAGACATAGATGCCGGCGCCGAGGAGCTGCTAAACCTGTTCGTTGAGGAGGGGCACTCGAGGCTGCCGGTATATAAGGGCTCCCCGGACAACATAGTAGGGATCATATACGCCAGGGACCCTCTCGATAAATGGCAGAACAAGGGGCTGGTGATAATACCGGACCTTGTCCATGAGCCGTATTTTGTGCCGAGGGACAAAAGGGTAAGCGACCTGCTGAAAGATTTCCAGAGGATGAAGGTGCAGATAGCGATCATAGCCGACATGCCGGCCGATACTGCTTCTTCAGGCGGGGCCTCCAGGAAGGCGATAGGCCTCGTCACGCTTGAGGACCTTACCGAAGAGATAGTGGGAGAGATAGAAGAAGACCCCGTCCTTGACAGCCATTAAGAGGTATGGTAGACTAAAACTGTTTCCACTGTTTTTAAACCTTAAGAGGAGGTGTTAGATGGAAGCATACTGCGTAAAATGCAAGAAGAAGCAGGAGATGAAGGACGCCCAGAAAGAGAAGATGAAGAACGGCCGCGATGCGATGAAGGGCAAATGCCCGGTTTGCGGTACGGGAATGTACAGGATTCTTGGAAAGTAATATAGATACCCCTAGGGCAAAAGCTGAACTCATAGCTGAAGTTGCGAAGGACAAGAAGGCCGAAGATATAGTCCTTATGGAGATGAGCGGGGTGTCGGCGTTTTGTGATTATTTCATAATAATGACTGCCAATAACCGGCGCCAGGTAAAAGCTATATCGGACGAGCTCGAAGACAGGCTTGAGGAAGAAGGCCTAAGGCTCTGGCACCGTGAAGGCGGCAGTGACGCATGTTGGACGCTGCTGGATTTCGGCAATTGTGTAGTGCATGTCTTTGAACCGGAAGCCCGTAAATTCTACGGCCTCGAGGGTCTCTGGGGAGATGTCCCCGCCGAAAATCTCAGCTGATACAAGTATAAAGAGATGCCACCCGCAAGAGCGCGGGTGGCATTGTCTTTGGAAACCGGGAAGATGATAGAACAAGAAATATTTAAGTTCATGGACGATGCGCTGTCGGCCGAAAGATCCTTCGGCGGATATTACACAAGGGACCTCCTTGTCCTGGAGAGCCCTAAAGACCCCGCTCACGGGGATATCGCCGCTAACATAGCGTTCAGGCTGGCGAAGCCCATGAAGAAGAACCCTAACGAGCTCGCCAAGCAGATCTCGACAGCCCTCGGCGCGCGGCTTGGGGGGTCGGGCCTGAAAGGCATCGTAGACGCGATAGAGCCGCTCAACGGCTTCGTTAATATACGCCTGTCGGCAAAAGCGCTGCGCGGAGTGCTCCCGCAGATATCGGAAGCCGGGGAGAAGTTCGGCTGTTCCGATACTCGTAAGGGAGATAAGGTGCAGGTCGAGTTCGTCAGCGCGAATCCAACGGGAACCCTGAGCGTCGCTCATGCGCGCCAGGCGGCCTTCGGGGACACCCTCGCGAATGTGCTATCGGCGAACGGCTTCGACGTCACGAGGGAGTATTACATAAACGACGAAGGCGTCCAGATAACGATACTCGGGCAATCGATATACGCGAGATACCGCGGATCGCTCGGTGACGAATACGCTTTTCCCGAGAACGGATACAAGGGCGAATATATCAAGGATATGGCCGAGGAGTTCCGCAAGGAACACGGCGATAAATACAAGCAGGAGACGCCTGAGAACCTGAAAGTATTCTCCGAATGGGGATGCGATTACCTTCTCAAGGAGATAAAGCAGGAGCTCTTGGATTTCGGCGTGAAATTCGACGTATGGTTCAGCCAGAAAGCCCTCGGAGCCTCGGGGAAGATCGAGAAGACGCTCGCGACGCTCGGGGATAAAGGCCTGCTCTATGAATCGGAAGGTGCGCTGTGGTTCAAGTCGACGCAGTTCGGCGACGACAAGGACAGGGTCGTAAAAAAGAGCGACGGTGCATACACATATGTCACGCCGGATATCGCGTACCATAAGGATAAGTTCGAGCGGGGATTCAAGAAGGTCATCGATATCCTGGGGCCGGACCACCACGGCTACATAAACAGGATAAAGGCCGCCGTCCAGGCGCTCGGTTATCCCGCGGATGCAGTGAATATCATAATAATCCAGCTTGCGACGCTGTATAAGGACGGCCAGCCGGTAAAGATGTCGACGAGGGCGGGTGAGTATATAACTTTAAGGGAAGTGCTTGACGAGGTCGGCAAGGATGCCGCGAGGTTCTTCTTCCTGATGAGGAAAGCGTCCGCGCACCTTGACTTCGACCTCGAGCTCGCGAAAAAACAGACGCAGGAGAATCCTGTATTTTACGTACAGTACGCCCATGCGAGGATCTGCAGTATCATATCGGCTTCAAAGAAGCCCGGGACGGAGATATGCAAGGCCGATGCCGGGCTGCTCTCGGCGCCGGAAGAGCTGAACCTTCTCAAGGAGTTGAGGCAGTACCCCGTTGCCGTCAGGTTGAGCGCGCATGAATCGGACCCTTACAGGATAATAACTTACCTTCAGGGGCTCGCGGCCTGCTTCCATAAATTCTATGAGGCCAATAAGGTCATCACGGAAGACGCGGAGCTTACGAACGCAAGGCTTTACCTCATTTCATGCGTAAGGCAGGTCCTGGCTAACGGGCTTACGCTCCTCGGAGTCTCCTGTCCCGTAAAGATGTAACCTATGTTCGAATCGCTAAAGTTATATAAGAACGAGGAACTCTCCCTCGATAAGGTGCACGGACGGCTTGTGGACCTGGGTTACAGGCGCCAGGCGAAGGTCGCCGAAGAGGGGGACTTTGCCCAGCGCGGAGGCATCCTCGATATATTCCCGATGACATTCGACGAGCCGATCCGCCTTGAATTCGACGCGGACAGGCTTGCCCGGATAAAGTCATTCGACATCGCGACCGGCTCTTCCTTTCTAGACCACCAGATGGCGATAATCCTCCCGGTCAAGGGCGTGTTGCCGAGGAGGCTGAAAGCCCGCAGGGCGGCCGAAGGCGGGCCCGGCATCTCTGAAGACCTCCCGATAAACAATTTCATAGACATTTCACCGGGCGACTTCGTCGTGCATGTCAAACACGGCATAGGCCGGTACAAGGGCATAGAGAGGGTAAAAGAAAAAAAGGGGACAGTGGATTATGTAGTCCTCGAATATTCCGAAGGCGCGAAGCTGTACGTGCCTATGGACGACATGAACCTGATCCAGAAATATATCGGGTTCGAGGGCAGGCCGCCCAAGCTCTACAAGCTCGGCAGCAGGGCCTGGGCGCTCGCTAAAGCGCGCGCGCAAAGAGGCATCTATTCGCTCGCGCTTGAATACGTCGAGATACAGGCAAAACGCGAGGCGCTGAAAGGCTACTCGTTCCAGAAGGATACCGAATGGCAGGGCTCGCTTGAAAGGTCGTTCCCTTTCGAGGATACTCCCGCGCAGGCCAGGGCCGCGTTGGAGATCAAGCGCGACATGGAGAACGCGAAGCCGATGGACAGGCTCGTCTGCGGCGATGTCGGATACGGGAAGACCGAAGTGGCGCTGCGCGCCGCGTTCAAGGCGGTCATGGACAACAAGCAGGTCGCGATGCTGGTGCCTACGACAATACTCGCGGAACAGCATTATTCGACCTTCAGGGAACGGCTGAAAAAATTGCCGGTGAATGTCGAGATGCTTTCGCGTTTCAGGAGCGGCGCGGAGCAGAAACACATAATAGCGGGCCTTAAGGACGGCTCGGTCGACATAATAATAGGGACGCACAGGCTCCTTTCGCATGATATAAGCTTCAAGGACATTGGCCTCGTCATCATCGACGAAGAGCAGCGCTTCGGCGTGAAGCACAAGGAGCGGCTGAAGAGGATGAGGCTGCTCGTGGACGTGCTGACGCTTACCGCTACGCCTATTCCGCGCACGCTTTACATGTCGCTGATGGGGATAAAGGACATGAGCGTGATCGATACGCCCCCGAAGAACAGGATACCCGTCGCGACAAAGGTGGCGGAATTCGACGAGGGAGCGATCAAGGCGGGCATCGAACGGGAGCTTAAACGCGGGGGTCAGGTCTTCTTCGTCAATAACAGGATACAGGGGCTCAGCAGGCTTGCGGAGCGGCTTAAAGCTATCGTCCCGAAGGCGAAGATAGAGCAGGCCCACGGTCAGATGCCGCCCCACGAGCTCGAGAATATCATGATAGGCTTCATAGGGGGCAAGATCGATGTCCTGGTCTCCACCGCGATCGTCCAGTCCGGCATAGATATACCTAACGCGAACACGATCTTCGTTAACCGCGCCGATATGTTCGGCCTCGCGGACCTCTACCAGCTAAGGGGCAGGGTCGGAAGGTATACCGTGCAGGCCTACTCGTATTTCCTTTATCCCAAGGGATGGCAGCTTCCTAAGGATGCGGAGGCCAGGCTCAAGGCGATAGAGGAGCACACGGAGCTGGGCTCGGGTTTCAAGATCGCGATGGAGGACCTTGAACTGCGCGGCGCGGGCAACCTTCTCGGCACGGAACAGCACGGGTTCATACAGGCGATAGGGTTCGACCTGTATTGCAGGCTGCTGCGCAGCACTATAGCGGGGCTGAAGGAATACAGGATTAAAGCTCTTGCTTAGCCGGAAGCCCTTGTGGTAGTATATTATACAACTTACCAGGAACAGGATTATGCCAAACAAACCGATCAAAACCTTATGTGTCCCGGCCCTGATATTCGCGGCCCTCGTGGTATCCTCCGTATCCCTTTCCGGATGCTCGGACCCGAAGTCCAGGACCCTTGCCAAGGTCAACGGGAAAGCCATAACCGTAGGGGAATTCGAGACAAGGCTTTCCAAGATGCCGGCCTACTATAAGGCCCTCGCTTCCCAGCGCAAAAAAGATTTCCTGGACGATATGATCAGCGAACAGCTCATGTATAAGGAGGCCATAAAGAGGGGCCTTAACAGGGACAAGGAAGTGAAGGAATTGATCGAAGAGGCCAGGAGCAAGATACTCGTAGCGAAGCTTCTCGAGACGGAAGGCAAAAAGACGGCGGTAAGCGAAGAGAAGATCAAGGAATTTTACCAGATACATAAGGATGATTTTGTCACTCCTCTGAAGATGCGCGCGAGCCATATAATGGTCGATACGGAAGCGGAAGCCAAAGAGGTCCAGCAGAAGCTCAACGCCGGCGGTGATTTTGCGCAGCTCGCGAAAGAATATTCGAAGGACCCGTCGAAGGACCGCGGCGGGGACATAGGCTATTTCGTTAAGGGCCAGCTTATGCCGCAGATCGAGGAGGTCGCATTGAATCTTCGGGTCGGTGAGACGAGCGATATAATAAGGACGAAGTTCGGATACCATATAATCAGGATGACGGAGATCATAGAGCCGCGTACGGTGGAGCTGCCCGAGGTAAGGGATGCGATAGAGAAAGAGCTTAAGGACCTGTCGCAGAAGCGCATGATGGACGAGATGATCAAGAACCTCAGGTCCAAGGCGCATATCAAGATAAACGAGAAGTTGCTGGACGGAGAGGGCAAATGACCCGCAGGGCGGCGTTATTCATGGCGGCCGGATGTACGGCCTTAGCGGTCTTCTGCGGCGCCGCTTCCGCCGAGAGCACGGGCGCGGCGAATAAGATATTGGCGGTCGTCAATGACGAGGTATTGACGCAGGCCGACCTCGATATAGCTCTGGGCCAGATAAGGGCCGATCTCGAGAACGAATATTCCGGGGCAGAGCTGACGGCCAAGGTGGAGGCAGCAAGGAAAGACTACCTGAACCAGATGATCGAGGATAAGCTTATCCTGCAGGAAGCGAAGAAGATGGGCGTGGCGGTGGATGATACGGAAGTTGAAGAA